>JAAYDG010000110.1 GCA_012729355.1 Clostridiales bacterium | reverse complement strand
GTGATGTTGGCATTACTGGAAAAAAGGCTGTCCAGTGATATAGGGGCTCGGGGAATCTTTAAAAAAGTGATGATCTTTTGCCTGGTAGGCGTGGCCCATATCATTGACAGCAATATTATCGGGGATGGTAGTGTAATTCGCACAGCGGTTATCTTCTTTTATTTATCTAATGAAGGAATCAGTATCATCGAAAATGCATCGAAGATTGGTCTTCCCATACCGGAAAAACTGAAGAATATCTTGGCAGAGCTTGGTGAAGGTGGTGAGAGCAAAAAATGAATCTAAGAAAACTCATTCTAACTGAAAATGCCTGCTACAAGGCGGGTAAAACCATTGTACCAAAAGGCATCATGGTTCATTCCAGCGGAGCTAACAACCCTTACCTTAAACGATATGTTAGACCGGATGATGGACTTTTAGGTAAAAACCCGTATAACAACCACTGGAATCAAGATAAGCCCGATGGCAGACAGGTCTGCGTCCACGGCTTCATCGGCAAGCTGGCTGACGGAAGCATCGCCACTTATCAGACTCTACCGTGGAATCATAGAGGCTGGCATGCCGGAGGCTCAGCGAACGATACACATATCGGCTTTGAGATTTGCGAGGACGATCTGACCGATGCCTCGTATTTTTCTGCTGTTTACAAGGAGGCTGTTGAGCTTTGCGTCTACCTCTGCAAGCAGTATAACCTTACCGAAAAGGATATCATCTGCCACAGTGAGGGTTACAAGCGGGGCATTGCCAGCAACCACGGCGACGTCATGCACTGGTTTCCAAGGCATGGCAAGAGCATGGATACGTTTCGAGCAGATGTGAAAAAAGCCCTTATTATATCAACCTCTCCCCCACTCCCCTCTCCTCCTCTATCCACGGAACCGAAGAATCTGTATCGCGTCCAAGTCGGCGCGTATTCCGTTAAGGCAAACGCAGATGCCATGCTTGCCAAGATTAAGGCGGCGGGATTTACGGATGCTTTCATCAAAACCGAATAACCAGTATATGCTGGTACGCAAGAGCCCCTCTTCTGTCTGTAGACGGTAGAGGGGCTCTTTTCATTTCCCCTCCGAATGGAGGAAAGCATATGACTACTGCTCAAAAAGAACGAATTGAATACTTGCGCGGCAAAGGTGACAGCTACGCCGCTATCGCCACCGATCTCGGTATATCCGAAAACACCGTCAAGTCTTACTGCCGCCGAAATAACATCGGCGTTGCGATAAAGCAAGAACTACCCGTAGATACTGATGCCTGTGCCAACTGCGGCATTCCACTTCAGCACATGCGGGGTTCTAAGCAGAAACGGTTTTGTTCGGACAAGTGCCGTATGGCTTGGTGGAAGGCACACCCTGAGGCCGTGAACCGCAGAGCCGTATATCATTTCGTATGCCCGATCTGTGGCACGGAGTTTGAAAAGAGGGCGCAAATAAACGCCGCTGATTTCTCGGCGGCGGCGAAGTCGTTTACTATTTTATTGATCTGCTTTTGACAGGCGTGCTCTAATCTGTTAGACTACAAGTAAATCTAACGGAATAGATTGGAGTTGTGTTTTATGGAGACGCCGAAAATATTTGAGAGCGAATACCGCTTTTGTCTGATACTGTGGGAACACGAGCCGATAAAAAGCATGGAGCTTGTGCGGCTTTGTAAGGAGCAACTCGGATGGAAAGCCTCCACGACCTACACGGTCATAAAGCGCCTGTCCGAGCGCAGCGTCCTTAAAAACGAGAACACTGTCGTTACATCCCTCGTCTCAAAGAATGAGGCACAGGCGGCCGAGATCGACGAGTTGGTGGACAAAAAGTTCGGCGGCTCCCTGCCGAGTTTCGTCGCGGCATTTACGAGAAACCGGATACTGTCGCAGGATGAGATATCCGAGATACGCGCAATGCTTGACGGCAAGGAGGGCAAATGATGGACGCTGTTTTTTTGAAGCTGGTGAACATGAGCCTCACGGCGGGCTGGCTTATCCTTGCCGTTTTTGCGCTGCGCCTCGTCTTGAAGAAAGCCCCAAAGTGGACGCGCTGCGCCTTGTGGGGTATGGTGGGGCTGCGGCTCGTTTTTCCCTTTTCCATTGAGAGTGCCCTGAGCCTGATACCCAGCGCGGAGACGATCAGTCCTGATATCGGATATGCACAGACGCCCGGCATCTCCAGCGGCATTCCTGCGCTGAATCAGGCAGTCAATCCAATAATCTCGGAATCCTTATCGCCCACGGTGGGCGCAAGCGTCAATCCATTACAGGTTTGGACGACAGTTGCCGGATATGTCTGGCTCGCCGGTATCGCCGCGATGCTGCTATACACGGCGATAAGCTACTTTCGCCTGCGCCGCAAGGTCGATACCGCCGTGCTGCTGCGGGACAATATCCGGCAGAGCGAGAATGTAGAGTCGCCCTTCATCCTCGGCCTGTTCCGCCCCCTGATCTATCTGCCGTTCAACATGACCGATGAGGATATGGCGAATGTGCTGGCCCATGAAAACGCACACCTTAAACGCTGCGACCACCTCATAAAGCCGCTGGCGTTTCTACTGCTGACGGTCTATTGGTTCAACCCGCTCGTTTGGCTGGCATATATTCTGCTCTGCCGGGATATTGAACTTGCCTGCGACGAGCGTGTAGTGAAAGACTTGGGTGAACAGGAGCGACGGGATTACAGCGCGGCGCTGCTTGTGTGCAGCGTCAGCCGTAAGAGTATCGCCGCCTGTCCGCTGGCCTTTGGCGAGGTGGGCGTAAAAGAAAGGATAAAGTCTGTACTGAACTATAAGAAACCCGCGCTCTGGATCATAGTTGTAGCGATTGTCGCTTGCATCGTGCTGGCGGTGTGCTTTTTGACGAATCCGAAGGAGTCGGGAGCTGAAAAGCTCACCCTCAACGACGTCAGCATGCTCTCAGCAAAGGGCGAGGCGCTGACTTGGAGCGATTTCGACGGCTATTCCTATACCGAAACTGGCTCCGGCCTCTATATCCGCGTCTATGAGATAAACTACCAATATTCGCTGTGGATAGGGGGTGGTGACACCGATGAAGCGCCCATGTATATCCGTCTTACCAGCAATACAAATCCGGACGACTATATCGACGTCCGCACCGAGAGTGTCACCGATTTTATCGAAGCGCATCGGCTGGATATGCTGGATTCAGCCGTGAGCGCCGCCGTGCTGGAATATAACAGGGAAAAATACGTGGAGGGTGATTTTGCCTGTGAAGCCCACATCATTCTGGACAGCACGTCGGGACAGGACGAGCAGGGCGTGTTTATCACCGCCTATGCCGTGGTGAGGTATCAAGTTTACAGCGACGACGGAGAGACATATAGCGAAGTCGGTGGCCATGTTGTTCCGACAACTGTCACCTTCGATGTGACCGACAATGGCACATACACGCTTCGGGAATACTGGGAACCCCGTGACGGCGCTTATTACGAAATGGATCTGAGGGAAAAATTCCCGGCTGGTATTGTGGAGGATGCGATAGAGGGGTATGAGTATGCGGATGAGCTTGGCGAACAGTGCGCTGTTCAGGCGAGAGAATATATTACGGCACAGTCAATCGCGGAGGCGTCCAATAGTTTTGCCTATGAGGCTGAATACGTATGGGCCAACTACTCCGAGGACGGCTATAACGCGATGGTAGAGCGGGCAGAAAACCGTGATACCGAAAGGCGCTATGGAAATGTGTCACATCTGACGCCGGTAGTGAAGCTCGACAGCAAATCCGATTATGACGCTTTCCATCAGGAGATGTCAGCTTATTTTGACTTTTCTCAAGGCTATGATGAAGTGCCTTCGTTTGACTCGCAGGCCGGACGGTATAGTGAGGATTTCTTTGCCGAAAACACGCTGTTCATCGCCTACCTTGAAGAAATAAGCACATCATATCGACATGAGGTTGAATACGCCCGGATTGAGAATGGCATTTTTGAAATTGGGATACATCTTATTGCCCCCACGGCAGCCGACACAGCTATGGCGGGGTGGTTTATGTTCGTTACCGTACCCAAAGCCACTATCACCGATTGCACTGGCTTCGATGCTTATATTTGCGCAACGAGTGACCCAAGCAGCGTATTTCCAAGCGGAAAGCTTGTCCGTTTATACAGCTTTCCGGGAGAGAATGCTTTACAGGGCGCTTCCATTTCTCTGTACGACAGCGGCGAGTTTACTTTCTCATTCTCACCGATCAGCAGCTATTTCGGCTATGGCACATACGCGATAGATGGCGACCGCCTGACGTTGAAAACGGACGACGGCAATTATACCTATGTGTTCGATATGTCGGATGACACGCTGGTGTTCGACGCCGACGCCTCGTCCAGAAGGACATGGTATTCCGGCATGAAGGACGGTTCAACCTTTCAGTAGGACGGTTGTTGTTCATAGCGCGACTTTGGATATTTCATAATTTGTCATAGGCGGGCAAACACACTTTGGACTTGCCCGCCTTGTCTGCCATAAGGCGATACGGGTGGCGGCTGTCAATGGCGGCACGTATGCGCCGTTCATCTCGACCTTTGACTGCCGTTGCCTGTTTTGCTATCCAGGCGGCGCGGCACCCTTGCAAGCTGGCCTTTTTCGATGTTTTTCCCGGCTCTTGACTTGAAGAAAGCGGCTATTTTCAAACAGAAAACACCAGGACGATACTTTGCACCTCCAAGGCGTTTACATCGGCTGATATTCAGTCTCCCCGGCTCTTAACCGGCGCTCCGGGCGTAGCTCATTAGTGGCATTAAGAATAACACAAACACAATACGAAAGAGCCGAGAGCATCATGAAAAATGCTTCGGCTCTTTTGTCCCCAATCGTGCTTGACAGATGCCAAATTCAATAATGCTTCGGAATTACTGTCTTACGGACACCCGGCAAATCGGCGGGCTGTTTTTTTGCCGTAACAGTATCTTTTAACGATTACAAGGCAAATCGTTAAAAGATGCACACCCCCAGAGGTCTAATCGTTAAAAATAAGCACTTGGCAGCCACAAGTTCGTGTCAAGTATCCTCCGAAAACGGC
>JAAYDG010000109.1 GCA_012729355.1 Clostridiales bacterium | reverse complement strand
TCTCCCACCTGATCCGGGAGCACACGGGCCTTTCTTTCCGTGAGTTTCTGGCATTCGCCCGGGTGGAATCCGCTCAGCTGCTTCTGCTGGACGAAACCGTCAACCTGAACGATCTCCACGAAATGGTAGGATTTTCGGCCAAACGGTACTTCGAAGAACATTTCGAACAGTGGTTCGGCATGCATCCGAACGCATACAGGGATCTCCATCTTTCTCAAATCAAATCCAAAGCCCGCCCGGAACGATGCCGGGACATCGGAAGGACCGCTCTTCTGGAATTGCTGAGAGGCTTAACGGATCACAGGCAGGACGACGAAGATCTTCGCCTCTCGGGAAAGCCCGTCATTGCTGTGGCGATCGACCACGCAAAGAGCCGGTCCATTCCTTTTCAGCCGCAGATCACGCTGAATGCAACACCGGAAGACAGGAAAAATGCCGATGTCGCGCACCGAATTAGCGGACTTGATCATATTCAGCTCAGCGAAGAAATCTTTCCTGTCCGGGAAGCACGATACGGCCTGGATACGATCGCCGGCGCCGTCTATCTTCTGAATCAGGCTCGGCACGGATCTCTTCAAAGACCCATCAGAGATCCCGAAAGAAGCGAACAGGTATTGCAGGGGCAGAGCGGACTGATTTTTCACAACAATATCCCCAAGTGCAGCTATTACGCTATGCTCTTTCTTTCCCATTCCCGCGGACGCATGGTCGACAGCAGTGTCAATCACTGGATTATCAAAAAGGATGCTCCCGGGGGGATCCCTTCCTACGTGATTCTGATCTACAACGGCGCACAAACCGCCGAAGCTCTTTGCACGGAATCTTCCCCGCCGGAACAGATGGCCGATGCTATCGCTTCCTGCAGAGAAGAACTCAACATGAAATTGTCTTTAACGGGCCCCGCCGGCGCATATCGCATCGCCATGAGTCATATCGATTCCTCCACGGATTACTTCCACTATCTGCATCGCTACGGAAAACGGTCTTCCTTCGATCCCGTAGAAAGAATGTTGGCGGAGCAATACACGGCACCTTACGTGCACATCTATAATGCGGATTCCACCGGAGTGCTGGACATCTACACCCGACTGGACGGGATTTGTGCACAGATGATCTCTGTCGCACCGCTGTCGGTATGACCGCTCCTATAAGCGGAGGATCGGGCAGGTCAGGCAGGTCGGGCCTCCGGTTCCTTTGTAAGACAGCTCTTGTCCCGGATAGGTATACACCGTCACGCCGGCCTGTTCCATGTCGGCTTTGATCTTCGGACAGCCTTCCACCATAAGGCAAACGCCCGGCGCGAGGCAGAGCACATTGGATCCCAGGAGATCGTATTCTTCTTTCCCGCATTCGATCAGTTGAAATCCTTTATCGATCAGGTATTCACGAAAGAAGACGGGCATGTATTCCGAATAGACGCAGGCTTTATCGGAATCGATGAGACTGATGATGCTCATCAGATGCAGGCACGCTTCCGGTCCTCCTGCGTGAGGCATGGGAACGATCACGTATTCCTTGATGAAATCCTGCGTCAGTTCCCGAAACTGGCGTATACCCTCGTCGTTGGTGCGGTATCCCCTGCCGATGGCAACCGTCTCGTCATCCAACCAGACCACGTCTCCGCCTTCCATTTTGCCGGGGGAGCGGATGACGCCCAGCGTGGGGATGTCCAGGGATTCGAGATATCTGCGGGTCGCAGTCCCCTCTCCGTTTCTGAGCTCTTTGCCCATGGGAAAGTAGATCGCCCCTCTTCTGGTGACTTTCAATGGATCGTGGGTGTAAATCGAGTCCAAGCCGACGCTTTCTTCTTTCGGAAGGTAGTGTACATTGGGCACGTGATCCTGTATGATCCGCTCAAAGGCATCATACTCTTCCAAGGTTTTTCCGTAATCCGGCGGACCGAAGTAAGCGAAAGCCTGCCAGTGAGTATCCAGATGTTCTTGGTCGATAAAGGCATTTTCCGGTTTTTTTAAAAGCACCGTGTCGATCTTCCCGATCATGGAATGGCATCCATAGTTCATTTTGATTCCCTCCTTGTTTGCATTATACGTTCCGTTGACAACAGGCGTCAATTCGGATATTTTGAATCCAAAACGAAAGGAATGGCCCATGAAAAAATCATATGCGGCGGGTCTGGATATCGGAGGAACCCGCACAAAAATAGGCCTTGTGGATCCGAATGCCGGCATCGTGACCGACCATTGTGTTTTTCCGACCGAGAAACATAATGAAGAGAATTTTTACCGCAGTCTGTCCCGACACATGACCGAATTGAAACGCAGGAACGGATACACTGCAGCCGACGTCGCCGGCATCGGCATCTCAGTGGGCAGTTTCCTGTATCATCCGGAAGGAACGATCGACGGAATGAGCAGCATGGTGGATTTTCTGACCCCTGGGTATCCTCTAAAGGATAGGGTCGCGGCAGCGCTTGACTTGCCCGCAGTCATCGATAATGATGCCCGTCTGATCGGACAGGCGGAGGCATTGTACGGAGCCGGCAGAGGATTTTGCTCCGTGCTGACGCTTACAATGGGCACCGGGATCGGCATCGCTCTTACCACAGACGGAAAGGCGCCGGGACCGGAGGCCCGGATGCACTTGGGCGGCCACATCCGGGTCCGCGAAACGGGAGAAGCGCCGGTGCTCGATGGTCGAACCTGCTATTGCCATACGCCTGGCTGCCTGGAATCCACCTGCGCTGCTCCGGCCCTGGAGGCCTTTGCCCGGGACGCGCTCGGAAAATCCGTAACCTGTCCGGAAGTGTTTGTTGCTGCGAAAAAAAAGGAACCGGCCGCAGAATCCGTAGTCCGCTGGTATCTCACCATGCTGATCCGGGGACTGAACCAGTACATCTACCTGTACGGACCGGATGTGATCGTTCTGGCAGGGGGCCTGTCGGAAGGGTTCCAGCCATTCGCGAGAACCCTTCGCATGGGACTGAATGCCAGCATTGCCGCCAAGAGAACCACAGAATTACGCCTGGCGCAGCTGGGTGAAACTGCGGGTATTCTGGGGGCAGCCCGGCTGTTGTCCGATACCCTGTAACACGAAAAAAGCTGCCGCAGCAGCTTTTTTATTGCATCAGATCGTCAGGAAATCCGTCTCCATGTGCTTTTCCAAAACCCGGGCCGTTGCCGGTCCGTATTCGGCCCGGAACATCTCCAGGACCTTGTCCGCGATCGCCTTGCCCTCCGGGCCGAAAACCGAACCCGAGAGGAGGGCAAATACCTTGTACACGTGGCCGCAGTGATACTCGAAGTCCCTGATGTTTGCGGGATCTTTTGTAAAAACTTGGCCTTCTTCAAATCCCGCTTCCCGCATAATCTGAATGCAGCAATCGTGATCGTTCACGCTTTGCGGGACGTCGAAGGTGATATAGGGGTTGAATCCCCGGGCAATGGCGCGATCCAAGTGCGTGCAATATACGACGCCGCACTCCCGAAGGCCCATCTGATCGAATTGCCAGGCCCAGGGACAGCGGTCGATGTGTTCTTCGTGATCCGGAGATACCGAAAGGACACGACTCTGAAATCCGCCCATGATCTCCGACGCTGTTTCCGTACTTTGCCACTCTCCATAAGTTCGATACGATGCAAAATCCAAAGGCTTTCCGTCTCGGATCGCCCGCTGAGCCATCCGGGAACCCCGCTGTTCTGCATAGACCATGGTCATGTGCACAAAGGCCCGAACACCTCTTTCTTTGAATGCTTTTTTCAATTCCCGGTAAAACACCCCTACGATCCACGCATGGGTCAACTCAGAAAACGTGCGCACGAAACATCCCTTCTTACTTTGCCATTCGATAGATTTCCGCCATATCGGATTTTTTCAGTTTTTTGATCACTCCAATCGTGATCGTATCCCCGATGCTGCATTTTTCCGCCAGTTCGTCGATCTGCTCTTCGGTCAACTCCACACCCAGGTCGGAAACAGAAACCGGTATGTCGATGGAGCGGAAAAAGTCCTCCATGGCTTCTATCCCCGCCAACGCTGCCTCTTTCGGGGGAAAGTCCCGCGAAACATCCATCACGTTCCAGGCAAATGCGGAGAAACGGTCCAGGCCTTCCTCGAACACATAGCGTGCCCAGCTTCCCCACACAGCGGCGAGACCGGCGCCGTGAGCCACGTCGAACATTCCACCCAATTCGTGCTCCAAACGATGCGAAGACCAATCGCCCCCGTCGTTGCCGCATCCCGTCAGATCGTTGTGGGACAAGCTTCCTGCCCACATGACCTCCGCCCGGGCTTCGTAGTTTTCGGGCTGCGTGCGAAGCACTTTCGCACTCTTCATGACAACGTTCAGCAAGGCTTCGCTGATCCGATCGGTCATCTCCATGCTTCCGCTCTTATTGAAATATCTCTCCATGGTGTGCATCAGAATATCCGTACAGCCGCTCATGGTCTGATAGTGCGGAAGTGTGTAGGTCAATTCCGGATTCATCACGGCAAATCTGGGTCGACACAACTCGCTGCCGTATCCTCTCTTGATCCAGCCGTCCTCCTTGGTGATCACAGAAGAATTGCTCATTTCGCTGCCTGCGGCGGCAATGGTCAATATGACGCCGACAGGCAAACAGGCTTTTGCCTGTCGTTTGTAGTCGTACAGTTCCCAGACATCCCCTTCTTCCGCCGCACCGTAGCCGATGGCTTTGGCCGAATCGATCACGCTGCCGCCGCCCACGGCCAGAATGAAATCCACGCCTTCTTTTTTGCACAGCGCGATCCCTTCGTAGACCTTGGACAGACGGGGGTTGGGCACGACGCCGCCCAATTCCGCATAAGCGATCCCTTCGGAGGAAAGCGCACCGCGCACCCGATCCAGAAGACCGGACTTTTCTGCGCTCGCACTGCCGTAGTGGATCAAGACTTTTTTACAATCTTCGCTTTTTACAAGGGCGCCGATCTCCAAATCGGTATCCTTCCCGAATACCACTTTCGTGGGTGTGTAGTATTGAAAATTAAGCATCGTTCCTCCTGTACCGCTGCTACGAAGTGATCAGCATGCCCATGTGGTTCAACGTACGGATCAGCTGGTTGGTATAGCCCATTTCATTGTCGTACCAGGCGACTACACGCACTTCGTAGATCTGGGTGCCGCAGCGCTGAGCCAGCGTCTGGGTAGCATCAAACAGAGAACCGTAGGAAGATCCGATGATGTCGCTGGAAACGATCAATTCCTCCGTGTAGCCGAAGGATTCATTCTCGTGCTCTCTCATGATTGCATTGATCCCTTCCACGGACACCGTTTCACTCTCGTCTTTCAGTGTGGCATCCAAGATGGTGATGGATCCTGCCGGAACCGGAACGCGTTGAGCGGATCCGATCAACTTTCCGTCCAATTCCGGAATGACCAGGCCGATGGCCTTGGCGGCGCCGGTACTGTTGGGGACAATGTTGGCGGCGCCGGCCCTGGCGCGACGGAAATCGTTCTTCTTATGAGGCCCGTCCAGGATCATCTGGTCGCCGGTATAGGCGTGGATGGTGGTCATGAATCCCGTTCTCAATTCTCTGTATTCGTTGAGCGCCTTTGCCATGGGCGCCAGACAATTGGTCGTACAGGATGCGCCGGACACGATCAGGTCTTCCTTTTTGAGGATGTTGTGGTTGACATTATAGACGATGGTAGGCAGATCGTTTCCCGCCGGAGCGGAAATCAACACTCTCTTGGCACCGGCCTCGATGTGCGCCATGGATTTCGCTCTGGAGGCAAAGAATCCCGTACATTCCAGAACGATGTCGATATCCAGTTCTTTCCAGGGAAGGTTCTTGGGGTCAGGCTCCTTGAAAATCCTGATCGCCTTGCCGTCAACATAGATTGCGCTTTCATCGCTTTCCACCTTATGGCCCGCATAAGCTCTCTGTATCGTATCATATTTCAACAGATGTGCCAGCATATCCGAACTCGCCAGATCGTTGATGGCTACGACCTCAAATCGTTGATCTTCAAATATTTTACGGAAGGAAAGCCTTCCGATCCTGCCGAACCCGTTGATTGCAATTTTTATCATACTTTTCTCCTTTCGGGGGAAATACTCATCCATAAATTGTCCGCTTGATCGTGCTATTTTATCTCACTTTCGATTGTTTTTCAAGTAGAACTCCCGTTCACGATTTCTTTACGAAAAAGAAGGATCCCAAAGGGCAGTCCTTTGGGATCCGCATCGCATCGATCAAAGGTCGACTTTAATCGTTTGCCTGTTCTACCTTCCACTCTTTCCACACGTTTCCGACTAGGTCGGGACTGGGCTTGAGGGTGGGTCTGCCGGGTCTCCAGCCTGCCGGCGTGGCTTCGGTGCCCTTGGATTCCCGAACCAGCTGGAATGCTTTGAGTTGACGCAGCGTTTCGTTGACATTTCTGCCAACGGGCGGCGTCAGTACTTCGAAGCCCTGTACGATCCCGTCCGGGTCGATCAAGAACCTGCCGCGCGTCTCCACGCCGGCGTCTTCGTCGTAGATCCCGTACAATTTTCCGACACTGCCGTCCTGATCCGACAACATGGGGAAAGGTACGCTCTTTCCGACCATCTTCGAAAGCTCGTTGTCGTTCCATATTTTATGGACATAGATACTGTCCACACTGATGGACAACACCTGTACGCCGATGGCTTTAAAATCGTCATTTCTTGCAGCAACTGCTGACACTTCGGTTGCTCACACGAAGGTGAAGTCGCCGGGATAAAAGCACAGTGATACCCACTGCCCCTTATATTCGGAAAGACTGACATTGGCAAACTTACCGTCTATAAATGCCGGAAGGGTAAAATCCGGTGCCGGTTTTCCTACTTTGATCATACTGCTCTTACGCTCCTTTTCTGGTTCGATGCCGGTAGCATCGTTACGAGGTGCTTCTGCTGGGGGTTTCTTGACAGCCGGTCTCTGACAACCTGCTTTGAACTCTTCCGGCATAGAAGCCTCCTTTCTGCATATAAAATGCGGCCAATGAATGTAGTTAGTATTCTCTTACTATAACCCATGATACAGTATGTGCGTGAAGATTTCAAACACATATTTAGCAAAATGGGGGACGACATGCTGCCGTCCCCTGCTTATCTCTTTTGCGTTCCGCTACAGGGCACACTCGTTCTTCCCTTCGCAGTAAGCCATATATTCTTCTGCAGCCTTGTCGATCTCGTCTTCCGTCCCTTCCTTGGGCCATTCCGCGTACATGTTTTCGAGCTGAATGTAGGAGACTTCCTCCTCCGGATCTCTCTTGCCGGGGCCGGATTGAATCTTCTCCCGGAATTCCGGCAGCGAACGCGTCTGATCCTGTTCTATGCTCATGCAGTAAGCCATGTATGCTTCTGTGGCCTTATCGACTGCATCTCCCGTCTCATCCTTGGGCCATTCTGCGTAAAAATTTTCGAAATCGATATAGGACACTTCTTCTCTGGGATTTCTTTTGCCGGGGCCGGATTGAATTTTCGTTTGGAATTCCGGCAGCGTGGGTTTCCGTTCCTGGTCTGTACTCATCCTGTCCTCCTTCGTGTCATGCGTCAAAAACGAGTAAGGACAAACGCAAGTTCCTTGGAACCGGTCTGTCCTTACTCCGAGGTGTACCACAATGGTGTACGCCCTCCTTTCCTAACTTCCCCTATTCCGAATGTCAGATGCTGAGTACTCATACCCGCTCTTCCACCGGATCCTTCGACTTTTCTCCCGGTCCGATATAAGGATATCTCTACCCTACGACCTTCTGAAAGATTTGCGCTCCTGCCGATGATCAAACCCAGTTAGGCAGGTCTGTCCCGACATTCACTGTCGCTCTTCGGGGGTACTCACTTACTCGGGTTTCCCCTTTCTTTGAGTACTATTAATTTAGCATGATATATTTTCTTTGTCAAGCCTTCTTTTTAAGTTTTTCAAGAATTAATGGATCATTTTTGAATTTTGCGCTAATTATTCCGGATCTATACCTTTGTAATTCCGTCGATTTCCGTAAAACGATAGAACAACTTCTCGTGTTGGCCCAAAACACCGACAGTCCTTTCTCGTATCTTGAAATGATGCAAAAGAATTCTCAAAATGCGAAGACTGAACTTCATCGACTCGATGGCTTCGCAGCAATGCTTGACCCCACGAGATTCTTCGATTAGGATAGAGCCGTACGAAGGTGATCCCAGCATCCTCCGGAGGAACTTATGGAAAACGAATCAAAACCGCCGCTCGACAAGACAGCGAATGAAACGATCCTGGAAGCGATCCATCCATTGATCCCCGGCATGCGCATCATCAAGACTGCGATCGCTGTTTTTTTGTGCCTGACCCTCGATTTTCTCCGGGGGACTCCGTATCCCATCCAGTCTTCGATCGCAGCAGTCATCTGTCTGCAGCCGGACATCCGCAGCAGCCGAGCCATCGCCGGAAACCGGGTCCTGGGAACATTCGCGGCCGGCATCTACAGTTATTTGTTCCTGCTTCTCTTTGTGGAAGGATTCCACGTCGATCCCGCAGGATATCTGTTCTACAGTCTGGTGGCCGCAGGCATCATTCCTCTCATCCTGATCGTCCTGATGCTCAAGCGACCGGGCTCCGTAATCATTGCCTCGGTGGTTTTTCTGATCATCTGCCTTACCAAAGGGGAACAGAACACACTGATCTTCACCATCGAGCGCGTCCTGGATACGCTGCTTGGAATCGGTTTTGCCCTGCTGCTCAACTGGTTTCCGCTCCTGAATCGTCATCGGCCCCAAACCACAGAACAGAATCCGGAATAGTGGCTTCTCTCCGGAAGATCTTCTCTAGGACTCCCGCAGAACCCGGATCAGGTCGATAAATACGCCGTAGCCTGTTTGCGCAGGTTCCAACCCGTACTGGACCAAGGTGAGTCTGCCCATCAGATCCGTTGTGACCGATACGACGGCGACCACATCCGGTCCTGCAAAAGCATCCGTCTCGGGGATTTCTTCGGGACCCACCGTTCCTACGACTTTTCCCTCCACGATCCTACCGCGGCAAATCAGTTTCAGCTTATTGCCCCGGGCCACGGCAGACATCACCTCTTCCGGCGTCACATCCTGGATGCCTTTTCGATCGATTTGATCCGGAGTGATGTTCGCATCCATCAAAACGTTCAACAGAGAAGTGAGTTTTGCCGCAGC
>JAAYDG010000108.1 GCA_012729355.1 Clostridiales bacterium | reverse complement strand
TGGATGTAGCCCAAGTCGAATTGACGGTCGCATATCCGCATCTGCCCGAGAATGCCCGGCCGGCTCGAGAAGCAAAGGATGTGGCCGTGGACCAGGTGGTCATCGGCTCCTGTACCAACGGCCGATTGGCGGACATGGCCACAGCTGCGTTTTTACTGAAAGGGAAGAAAGTGGCATCCGGCGTCCGCCTGATCATCATTCCCGGGACCCAACAGGTCTATCTGGACTGTATCGCAAACGGTTGGGCGCAAATCTTTGTAGAAGCAGGCGCTGTGTTCTCCACCCCCACGTGCGGTCCTTGCCTGGGCGGGCACACCGGCGTCCTCGGTGACGGCGAGGTGGCGCTTTCCACCACAAACAGGAACTTCGTGGGAAGAATGGGGCATCCGGGATCTCAGATCTATTTGGCCGGTCCGGCGGTAGCCGCCGCCACTGCGGTCATGGGCAAGATCGCAACTCCCTTCGATCTATAAGGGCTCTTTGGGAGCCGATGACGCGCAGACAGACAGAGAAAGGAAACAATCATGGGAAAAGCTTTTGTGTACGGAGATCATGTCAATACCGATGTGATCATCCCGGCCAGATATCTCAACACTTCCGAGCCGGATCAATTGGCGGCGCACTGCATGGAGGATATCGACGAACAATTTGCCGCGCAGGTGCAGCCGGGCGATGTGATCGTGGGCGGATATAATTTCGGCTGCGGATCCTCCCGAGAGCACGCACCGATCGCGATCAAGGCATCCGGCATCCGCTGCGTGATCGCACGGAGCTTCGGCAGGATCTTTTACCGAAATGCCTTTAATATCGGACTTCCGATCATGGAGTGCGCCCGAGCTGTCGATGGGATCTCTGCCGGAGATCGAATCCGCGTGGACTTTCAGGAGGGACGCATCTTGAATGAAAGCACAGGGGAAGAATTCGAAGCACAACCGTTTCCGCCGTTTATGAACAGGATGATCGAAAACGACGGTCTGGTAGGGTATGTGCGCAGCGTGTTGGAAGAAGAGAGGGGAGAGACGCATGACGCATAAGATCGCCGTGCTCCCCGGAGACGGAGTAGGTCCCGAAGTGGTAGCCCAGGCTGTAAAGATCCTTCGGTGGGCCGAGAAGATGACAGGGAAGCAGTTGCTTTTGACGGAGTACGTCGCCGGCGGAGCTGCCATCGATCGGACGGGAACCTGTCTGCCGGAAGAGACACTGCGCGGTTGCATCGACAGCGACTGTGTGCTGTTCGGATCCGTGGGCGGGCCCAAGTGGGATGCGCTGCCCGGCAGGCAGCGGCCGGAGCAGGCGGTGCTCAAACTACGGAAAGAGTTGAAGTTATATGCGAATTTGCGTCCGGCGATCCTCTATCCGGAGCTGACCGGCAGCAGTCCCTTGAAGCAAGAAATCGTGCAAAACGGATTTGATCTGCTGATCGTCCGGGAGCTGACCGGCGGCATCTACTTCGGAGAAAAAGGAACCGAAGAGACGGCCGAAGGGATGCGGGCGTATGATGTGGAGCAGTATTCGGAGGCGGAGATCCGGCGGATCGCCCGGGTGGCCTTCGAAGCCGCCGCCGGACGCCGCGGTCAATTGACCGGTGTGGACAAAGCCAATGTTCTGGAGACCTCCCGCCTTTTTCGCCGGATCGTAGATCAGATGGCGGAAGACTATCCCCGGGTCGCAGTCAGACACATGTATGTAGACAATGCGGCGATGCAACTGGTACGGGATCCCGGGCAGTTCGACGTGCTCCTTACGAGCAACCTGTTCGGAGACATTCTTTCCGATGAAGCGTCTGTGCTGACCGGGTCGATCGGCATGTTGCCTTCGGCCAGCATGGGCGGGGGTACGTTCGGGCTGTTTGAGCCGATCCACGGAAGTGCTCCGGATATCGCAGGACAGGATGCGGCCAATCCTTTGGGGTCCATCCTGTCTGCGGCGATGTTGCTTCGGTTCAGTCTGGGATCGGCCCGGGCTGCCGACGCAGTGGAAGAGGCGGTCCGGCAGGTATTGTCCCGGGGCTGCCGGACCGCGGATATGGCGGAGCGCGGCGTCGTGGCCGTCGGAACCGAAGAAATGGGCGACCGGGTGCTTCGCGCCCTTGAAGCGTCGCATTGAAATCGGTCCGGCTGCCGGAAGGAAACAGGCAAGTCTTTCGATGAGCCGTTTATTCCTGTCTGAAAATATGATATGATGGATCAACGGATCGATGGGAGAGAGAAAGCCATGTACCGGGATCTTGAGGAAAAGCTGGAACTGTACAGAAAAAGCAGGCCCGACAAACCCGAGTATGCAGCTTGGGAGGAGGAAAGCGCTCTGTGGGGCTGGCTTTTTTCGTGCATGAAATTCCGAGGGACACCGCTGATAAAAGGGCAGGTAGTCAGCGTACTGAAAGGAGAGATCCTGGAAGATATCCCCTTGGAACACTATGGATTTCTTCATCGCTACAGAGAAGTCTACCGAGACATCCGGAGCAGTCTGGAGATGAAGACCAGTCTCACTCCGGAGCTTCTTGACCGGTATTACGGGAAGATCTTTCAGCGGACTGCCGCATTCCGGAAAAACAATCCCGTCGTCTACGAATGGTCTTACAATCCGCCGCACTTCAGGGAAGTGCCGGGGCAGATGGATCTGTTGTTTCGACAGAACGCCCGGCAGCGCCGGTCGACGGATCCCCTGACGCTCGCCGCCGACATTCACCTGCGCATCCTGGAAATCTATCCCTACGGAGAAGATACCGTTACCATGGCCGGCGTCGCACTTTTGTATGCGCTGCTGGAGAGCGGATTGCCCGTGTGTCATCTCTTTGCCAGCGAGCAGGAATACAATCAGCAGGTCGCCGCATACCTGAAATCGGGAAACGGAGAAGCGTTTCGCGAAATGCTCGGCCGCAGCATCATCAACCGGCTCGACGTCCTGCTTCAGGTCTGTCGGTCAGCAGAGGAATCATATGAAGTATAATACCGGAACGATCCAGCAGGAACTGCTCCGTTTCGTGGATCGGGACCACATCTGTCCGAACTGCTCCATGAAACCGTATACGACCATGAAAGTCGGCGGCCCTGCCGCTCTGCTCCTGTTGCCCGTGACTGCGGGAGAGCTGTTCGGGGCCTTGGAAGTCACGGAAAAATTCGATGTTCCGTACGTGATCATGGGCAACGGAAGCAATCTGATCTTCGATGACGAAGGCTACGACGGCATCGTGATTCGGATTGCCGGCGGACTGGATCACCTGCGTATCGAAGGGAATATCATCTTCGCGGAAGCCGGAACGCTGCTGACGACCGTGGCGCAGGCAGCTGCGCAGGCCGGCTTGACCGGCATGGAATTCGCCTGCGGCATTCCGGGGAGCGTGGGCGGAGCTGTCTATATGAACGGCGGGGCCTATGGCGGTGAGATGTCTCAGATCGTTCATTCCGTCAGTTCGATCTCTCGGGCCGGAATCATGAAGGACAGGCCCGGCAAAGAACTGGATTTTTCCTATCGAAAAAGTGTTTTCCAGGAAAACGGGGAGACGATCTTCGGTGTAAAGCTGCTCCTGGCACAGGGAGATCCCCGGACGATTCAGGAGAAAATCGAAGAGTACACCCGGAGGCGAACGACCCGCCAGCCCCTCCGATATCCCAGTTCCGGCAGTTTTTTCAGGCGTCCGCCCGGTCATTTCGCCGGCGCTCTCATCGAAGAGGCGGGACTCAAAGGCCTGTCCTGCGGCGGCGCCCAAATCTCGGATCTTCACGCCGGATTTATCATCAACACGGGACAGGCGACGGCGGCGGATATCCTGGATTTGATGCGCATCGTTCAGGAGACGGTGTTGTCGCGAACCGGCGTCCTTCTGGAGCCGGAGGTCCGCTTGATTGCAAAAGACGGCACACTTCGGAAATAAGGATCCAATAAGACGGGAGACATCACATGGAATTCATCATCGTGACCGGCTTGTCCGGCGCAGGGAAAAGTTATGCGGTACGCTGCCTGGAAGATCTGGGCTATTATGCGATCGACAACATGCCGCCCCAATTGATACGGGAGTTTGTGGGATTGGTAAAAAGAACATCCGGGGGTCTTGAAAAAATAGCCTTTGTTGCGGATATTCGAGGCGGAAAGTTTTTCGACGACTTGA
>JAAYDG010000107.1 GCA_012729355.1 Clostridiales bacterium | reverse complement strand
TGAATTGTATCCGATGGTCGGCCGCAATGCAATCTCAGAGGCAAAGGAATCTCTTCTCTTTCCGCGATTGCTTTTCCCTTTTCCCTTTGCTACACTTGTACTGTTTGAAACAACCACCCGATATTCCTACACAACGACAACGGAGCTCCTGTGAAACACCCTTCAATGGAACGAACCTCCAAGCAAAAATTGGCCTTTTCCCTTTTCATGTTCGGCACAATCGGCATTTTCGTACGCCACATTCCCCTGCCCTCCAGTGTGATCGCCGTGGCCAGGGGCGTGATCGGCACCCTCTTTCTGCTGCTTTATCTCCGCCGCAAACGACAATCCTTGTCCGTAGCCGACATCCGTCGGAACGGACGACTCCTGTTACTGTCCGGCGTCTGCATCGGCGTCAACTGGATCCTGCTTTTTGAAGCCTACCGTCATACCACCGTGGCCATTGCGACTTTGTGCTACTACATGGCGCCGGTCTTTGTGATCCTGGCTTCGGCCTTTCTGTTCCGCGAGAAACTGACGCCCCTGAAAGGCTTATGCCTCGCAGGAGCGCTCCTTGGGATGCTGCTGGTTTCCGGGGTGCTTCAAAACGGTTTTGCCGCCTCTTCCGATGCCACGGGGATCCTGCTGGGACTGGGCGCTGCAGCGCTGTATGCCAGCGTGATCCTATTGAACAAATACCTGAAGGATATCTCCGCCATGGATGCCACCATCGTGCAGCTTGGAGCGTCGGCCGTGGTTCTGTTTCCCTATATCCTAATCACGGAAAACCTGTCCGCCATGGCTTTATCTCCTGCTGCCGCTGTTCTGCTTGCCACAGTAGGCATTCTGCATACCGGCATAACTTATGTCCTTTATTTCGGATCCATGCAAGTCTTGAAAGCGCAGACCGTCGCGCTCTACAGCTACATCGACCCCTTGGTGGCCATTCTTTTGTCTGCCCTGCTGCTCAAGGAGCCCCTGGGCGCCGTCGGCATCGTCGGCGCTGTACTGATTTTGGGATCTACCCTGCTCAGCGAAGCATCTGAAGGGCGAAGGTCGTGACGCATGTCGCTCACCTCGTGGGGATGATCTCCAGCCAATACCCGTCGGGATCTGCAATGAAGTAGATTCCCATATCCGGATTTTCATAGCATATGCAATTCATCGCCTTGTGCTTCGCATAAGCGCCCTCGTAATCATCGGTACGAAAGGCCAGGTGGAACTCGTTGTCACCCAAGTCATACGGCTCTTTCCGATCCCGCAGCCAGGTGAGCTCCAGTTGGTGTTCCGACTGTTCGTTCTCCATAAAGACGATGACAAAGGAGCCGTCATCCGCTTTCTTGCGCTTCGCTTCCCTCAGACCCAGGGCCTCCTCGTAAAAAGCCATGGATTTTTCCAGGTCCAGCACATTGATGTTGTTGTGGATCATTTTAAATTTCATTATCGCTTCTCCCGGTTTTTTTTATTCATCTCGGTAACTGCCCCAAGAACGACGCCAACGCCTGCGCCCATGCACATCCAAAGCACCACATTTTGCATCACAGCGCCCAGAACGACGCCGACAGCGGCACATAAACCGATCGCAGTGCCCATGCTCCAGTAATCTGAAATTTTGTGTTTTTTATCTGTCATTATTTACTCCTATGGATTCAGTATTTCGATTTCTTCGATAACGCTCTGCTCATTGTCGTCGACAAAGTACTCAAACCGAATGGTCTCACCGCCCTCAAGACCCAATTCTTCGAAGCTTTCTTTCAGGTCCGCAGACAGCATGAACACTTTCGCGGCATTCTCTTCGGGAACGCCCGAAATCGCAATTTCGATGAAGTTGCTGTCGGCCTGCCCCTGGTAGACACCCGAATCGGTCAGTCTTTCGCTTTGCGTGTCGTTCTCTTTCGGAATCTCTTCGTCGACGGGATCCGGCGTTATTACACACGCGGCAAACAAACTCATGGAAAGAGCCAAAACGATCAACAGCATTATTTTTTTCATGATGCACCTCCGATTGTTCCCCTTTTTACGCTTTTCTTCGTTTCCCTTCCGCATCGGCGGCCAGCAACGTCCGGATGACGACCTCCGGCGTGATATCCGATCCTTCGTGATGGATCTGCTCGTCGGCTCTGCAGGCGCGAACAGCCACGCGCTCCAGTTCTTCCGCAGTAGCCTCGCCCAGGCCGATCCCGGCCAAGGTCGTAGGCAGTCCAATGCTTTCACAAAAAGTATAGACCTCGTCGATGAAAGGCTTCGTCTCTTCTCGAAGGAACAGAGAGGCCAGAACACCCATCGCCACTTTTTCGCCGTGGAAGTAGTCGTGGGTCTGATGGAGCACCGTCAGGCCATTGTGGATAGAGTGGGCCATGGCCAGACCGCCGCTTTCAAAGCCCAAGCCGCTGAGCAGCGTATTGGCTTCGATCACATGCTCCAGCGCAGGCGTCGTCTGATGATCCTTGCATGCGGCCAGGGCGTCCGCTCCGTACTCCAGCAGTGTGTCGTAGCAGATCCGCGACAGCGCGTAGGCCGTATGGGAGCCCAACTCGCCCGCCTCGTTCTTCGCGTTGTTTTTCCGGCAGGACTCGGCCTCGAACCAAGTGGCCAGCGCATCCCCCATGCCGGACACTAGAAAGCGCGCCGGCGCATTGGCGATGATACCGGAATCCACCAATACAAGATTCGGATTGTTCTTCTGATATTCCACTCGGATCACGGCGCCCTCTTCGCTGTATACGATGGCGCAGGCGCTGCAGGGCGCATCCGTGGAAGCGATAGTGGGCACGACAACGACGGCGAGCCCCAGTCGGTCCGCAGTGATTTTGCCCGTATCGATGGTCTTGCCTCCCCCGATGGCGACGATGAACTGCGCGCCGCAATTCTTTGCCGCCTCCACGTGACGATCGATCTCCCGGTCACTGCACTCTCCGCCAAATTCCGCATCATGCAAACGAAGGGTCGCAGTCGTTTCCGGCAGCCTCTCTTTCAGACGTTCCCTGGACGAAGCCGTCATGATGCAGAGCCCTTCCTGCCCGAATTTAGGCAGCTCATCCTTTAAACGTTCGATAGCTCCGTCTCCCTGGATATAGCAGCCGGGAAACAATGTTTTGGTAATCATCTCATCCTCCTCCTTGTATGCCTCCGATTTGCGGATCATTGCTCGGAAAGAAAAATATCCGTCAGCATCCGCTTGCCGGTCTCCGTCTTAAAAATCTTATCGCATACGCTCCGGGCCGCCTCGCACTCCGAAGCATTCTCATCCAGGTTCACCAGGAAATCCGCCTCCACCAGGATCTGATAATCCGGCCCGTCGATATCGCTGTAGGTGTGGTGGTGACCGACCAGATATTTGACCCGCTCGATCTGCGCCTCGGTATACCCGCCGACCTGCCGCATCAGCATCTCCGCTTCCGCCGGACCTTCCAGTTCCTGATACTTCCCGGCGCTGGAGCCGTACTTCTCCAAACTCACGTGGATCCCCACATCGTGAAGGATGGCTGCGGCTTCGAGTATGAACTGTGTCTCCTCGTCCAGGTCCTCCAATCGGCCAATGGCAGCGGCATAGCCGTGGACTTTCACCAGGTGCTGGATCCGCATGGCGTCGCCACGGTCGTAGTGGAGCATGGCGGCGAACAGGGGTGCGTTTTGTTTGTGCATAATTGTATTCCTCATCATTATTCCATGGACTACTTTACAAGAATCTTATACGAATCTATCATAAAGGCCAAATTTTGTAAAGATTATACAGACGCACAAAGTGTATAGTCCTTGCCAGTTTCACTTGACGCACAGCCCCCACCCGCTATAATCATCTTTATGAGCTTATTAATTGTAGAAAACGTCACCCATGGCTTTGGGGCGCGACGCATATTGGAGAACGCTTCCTTTCGACTGCTGAAGGGCGAGCACATCGGCCTGATCGGCGCCAACGGGGAAGGAAAATCCACTTTCCTTAAAATCATCACAGGCACCCTTCCACCGGACGAGGGCCGCGTGGAGTGGTCCAAGCGGGTCACAGTGGGATATCTGGATCAGCATTCTTCTCTGAAAGACGGCATGACAATCCGGGATGTGCTGCGGGAAGCCTTTCAGGGCATGTTTGACCTGGAACAGGAAATGCTTGGCATCTACGAATCCATGGCCACGGCCACGGAGGATCTGGACTCCTTAATGGAGGACGCCGGCGAGCTCCAGCACATGCTGGAGCACAGCGGCTTTTATTCTCTGGATGCGAAAATCGAAGAGATCGCCAATGGGCTGGGCCTGGGCAGCATCGGTCTGGAGCAGGACGTGTCCCTTCTCAGCGGCGGCCAGCGGACGAAGGTTCTGCTGACCAAACTTCTGCTGCAGGATCCATCGATCCTGATTCTGGACGAACCTACCAACTATCTGGACCCGGAGCAGATCACCTGGCTTGCCCGGTATCTCACGGAATATGAAAACAGCTTCTTGCTCGTGTCTCACGACATGACGTTCCTCAACAGCGTGGTCAACGTGATCTATCATGTCAATGACGGAGAACTGACCCGCTACTCCGGCAACTATGAAAAGTTCAAAGAGATGTATGAGGTGAAGAAAAGTCAGGAAACAAAGGCCTTTGAAAAGCAGCAGCAGGAAATCGAGCGCATGGAGGATTTCATCGCCCGAAACAAAGCCCGGGTCGCCACCCGCGGCATGGCCAACAGCCGGCAAAAGAAGTTGGACAAAATGGAAGTACTGGAGAAGCCTCGGGAAAAACCAAAGCCCTTTTTTCTGTTTAAAGAAGCACGAACGCCCAGCCGGTTCCTCGCACAAGGAACCGATGTGGTATTGGGTTATACGGAACCCCTCACCCAGCTCGTCACCTTTGCCCTGGAACGAGGTCAGAAGATCGCAGTCCGCGGGACCAACGGCCTGGGTAAAACAACACTGCTCCGAACCCTGCTGGGAGAGATCTCTCCCCTTTCCGGAGAAATCCAGCTGGGTGATTTTCTGGTACCCGGCTACTATCAGCAGGAAGCGGACCAAAACAGTTCTGATACGGCCATGGAAAATCTATGGAAGGACTTCCCTTCCTACAGCAATGCCGAGGTGCGGTTCGCTCTGGCGAAATGCGGACTCACCAACGAACACATCACCAGTCAGATGAAAGTGCTGAGCGGCGGTGAGAACGCCAAGGTCCGCCTGGCAAAGCTGATGCAACGTGAGGCCAACTGGCTGGTCCTGGATGAGCCCACCAACCACCTGGATGTGGAAGCCAAAGAAGAATTAAAACGCGCCCTCATGGAATATAAGGGCGCGATCCT
>JAAYDG010000106.1 GCA_012729355.1 Clostridiales bacterium | reverse complement strand
ATCGTCCATCAGCAGACCGGCGACGGGAAAGCCGATGAGCGGCACGAAAACCAATATCCACATACAGCCAATAGAGAATTTTTTGTTTTTCTGTGCGGCGGCCAGTATCTCAGGAGAATTACACCTATCTGAAAAACCGACCAGCCCCGTGCCGCTCTGTGGAGGCGCGGGAGTTGCTACATGGTGTGATTCCATCTGCTCCGGCGTTGCCGGATTTACCGCCGTTCCGCACCCGATGCAAAATTCAGCTCCCTCCGGCAACTCTGCGCCGCAGGCCTTACACACGCCGGGGGCGCTGGCCTGTATTTTTACACCGCAGCTCGAACAGAAAGCCGCGCCCTCCGGCAGTTTGTTTCCACAGTTGGTACAAAACATATCCGTATCACTCCTTACTTCAATTATTTGAGATGCGGCGGGCTTCCTCGTCGCTGTTTTCTTCTTTTTTCCGCCTCTGGCTGTGCGTATGACAAGCAACAGCAAAAGCAGACAACCGATAGGAGCGAAGATATGATAGATGATCGCACCCTCGCCAATCTCGTCAAATTCGCACAGCATGGCGGGTTTATTGATGTAGGGGAATATGTCAAGGTAGCGGATACGCTCGGAGCGCGTTTCGCCCTCATCCAAACTCGGCCATGCCTCGTCGCTGCTATATATCACATAGCCCCTGTATTCCTTGCCGTTTACCAGAAACCAATAGCCCTTGGAAACGGTGCGGGAGCGGTTTGGTTCCGCATCCGTGTCATCCAGGCGGCTGTCATAACTGTCCACCGTACCCATGACACTCTCTCCCCAAATCGCCAGCGCAAGGATGCTGATACTGGTATATATGGCGAATAGCAGCACAGCGCAGATAATAATGAGGATGGGCAGGGGGATGTTTTTGCCAGTTTTCTTCTTTACCATCTAGAAGCTCCTTTCATTGTTGTGCGCTATCCCGCTTTTCACGCCAGCCCACGCCGAACAGATACAGGATGGTAAGCAGGAAAAGCGGCGGTAATATGAGCGCGGCATAGGAGCGAAGCGGAACGAACAACAGCACTCCCGCCGCCAGTTGGATATAGCCAAGTGTCCGGCACCAGTGATGTCGGTGGAGCCGCTCTGCAAAGGCCAGACCCGCGATGGCCGTCACCATGGAAAAGATGTATGCTATTCCTGCAGCGAAGCAGCCAGCTCCGGCGTAAGTATAATCCAGCGCCGCATTGTCAATGAGATTCAAGCACCACAGTAGCATGGGCAGGGCGGCAAGCAGCGTCAGCAGGGATGAAATCCGCAAAAGAATCCGTTTCGGTTTGCTATTCATACATTTTTCCTTTCGGGCTGCGAATTATGATGCACTGCCAAACAAAATCGAACTGCTCCGGTGAGGCGTGTATCCTGTTTCGCACAAACCCGTCGCTTAACTGTATCAGGTTTTGCTTTTTCACAGCTTTCACCACCCTGACCTGTGCAAACCGTGAGTAAAAGCCCTGCCCTGCGGCGACAAGTCCCATAGCACCGGAATAGCCGTATACAGCATGATCGGCTGCCGCCACAGGTTCAGCGTATAGCTCCAGCGCAGCTTGCCGTCCTCACAGGGGGTGATGCTTTTGTTCATGTTGCACCTCCGTTGCAAATTGCCACGCAATCTTTTGCGGACAGACAGGGCTTCATTTTAACGGCTTTGCGCCCTCCATTTTGAATACCACGCGCGTTACGAACGTAACGCTTGATTCTATCCCGCCAAGCAGCGCCACGCCGTCCTTCTTTCCGGTATATGTACACATAAGCTCGCCTTTTACCCTGTTCCCCTCGATATCCTTAAAATTTACACTCAGCTTCCCTGTTTTGGGTTCATACTGTACCTGCCCGCCGGAACCGTCGTCGAATGTTATGGTTCCCTTGTTTTCCTTCGTTTTATCGATGCTGAAGGGCTTCTCCGCTACAGTGCCCACGTTGTCCCCGGCAGTGATCTCCGCGCCGATATCCTCTAAGAAAGAGAGTATTCCTCCCTCTAGATCCATCTCCGTCAGGGTCAGCCTGCCATCCGTATAGTATCCGATAAGCTCGTCAAAATCAGGAAAGTCACCGCTTGTAAGCGAGATGTATGTATGAGGATCGGTAATACGCATCGTGATGGTTTCAAGACTATCGCCGTCCTTCTGAATATCAACAAACTTTGGCATACCCGCACTCATATATATGAATCGGGTGCAACTTATCGAATATCGGTTCTTTTCGGTAAATTTCCACCAGTCCTTGTTATATTTGTACTGCCGGATGTTGATCGGATATGCGGAATTCGATGAATCGGAAAAATCCTTGTGCTGTTCATCAATCAATGTGAAGGAGATAATTTCGTTAAGCTCGCGTTCCAAATTCAACGCGTTATTCAGTGCAAGATTAAGCGTTTGAATATATGCCTTTTCCGCATACCTTTCGACAAGCGGCCTCATCCATGCGATAATTTCCGACTTATAACGCGCGGTATACATGGCTTGCTCCTGACTGCTCGGTGTTTTGTATACATCGGCAAGCTTCTTTAGGGACAGCGTTCCCGCGCTCGTTTCTTTCAGAAAGGTCTGAAAGGCCTCGTTGCCGGAATGCTGTATCCGCCAGAACACGGTACAGTAGTCGTCTAACAGATTTTCTATCGCAGGAACAATCATCTCAGGCTTTTCTTTATATTTAATGAAAATATCATCAAATACCATCATCCACTCTCCCTCGCCGCGGACATCGGTGCTGAGCTGACGCTCCGACGACTGCCATGTTTGATTCATTGTTTGATATAGTGTCGCCCCGTATTTAAATGAACAACGTTTTTCTTTTATAATGTAGGTGACATAGTTGTTTGTAAAAAGACGGTATGCGTAATCGGTTGTATCCTCTGCACCCATAAGATCTACATAATCTGCCGCGCTTGATGTTGCGCCATAAACAAAGAAGCCCAGTGATGCCGCGCCGAGTACTGTTCCGGTCACACCGCCTACGGCTGCTCCCGCGCCGGAGAGTATGAGCTGGGCAATATCATTTTTATTATCCGCAAGTGTTTTGCCTAAGTTTCCGGTTCGATACGACTGCAGCATGATTTTTCCTACAGTCATAATGTTTCCCGCCTTGCCGAGTGCGTCTGTAAGCCCGCCGAACATCGCACTTCCGCCGGTATATTCACTGATAAAGTCGGCGGCGGAAAGTTTATAGCTGCCGAAGGTACCGGTGTTGTTAATAACAGTCAGCATGGATTCTGTACCGAAAGAATCAGTTTTTCCCTGTGCTAATGATTGAATGCTGACATTGCCTTCACGAAGCTGCCCTGCAAGGACTTCGTAGTTGAGATAACATTTTGATGTCATAGACGGGTTAGTGTCTTTTGTGTAAAAAAGTGGTCCGTCACTGTCGCCGCCGCTTTCCACCATGTTTTTAAAAACCGCAAAGGTAGAAAAATGATCGGTCCAAAACGTGATGCTTCCGTTTTCATCTACCTCAGACCAAAGTATCTCCCATTCATGAGTTTTATTGTTATAATATTGAACAAAAACGTTTTCTCCCCAAGAAGCATCATAGGGTACGGTAATAGCAACAAGCTGCGGAAAACGATCGGATTTGCCCATATCAAAATCATAGAGCGCAGCTTTGTATTCGCCGTCCGTTTTTTCGCCCAGTGTCCTGACGCTCAGCCGTTCTTCTCCCTGCAGACATCCCTGCCCGAAATCCACAACAATACCGCTGTCGAATTCGGTACGGTAATTCTCGTAGCTGACATTTATAGTTTCCGGTTCTTTCTTATAATCACTTGAGACAGGCTTTATGGAGGAAACTCCTAAAATATCGTCTGCGTCTACGGTGTTTTTTACCATATACCCCGGCCAGCCGCAGAGGGCCACCACCGCGATCTGAATGACGAGCAAAACGGACAGCACGATGCTCAACATATCCTGCCCGCCGTTTCTTTTCGGTGCTGCAGCGCTTTTTCTTTTTGGCGTTGCAACGGGCGGAATGTGTTTTTGGGGCTTCGCCTCGGTTTTAGACTGTGGTTGCAAAACAGGTTTAGGTTGTGCTATTGGAGTTGTTTTCGCGGGTGCATCAAGAACCGCCGTGCCGCATTTGGCGCAGAAGCGAGCGCCGGTATGAAGCTCCTTGCCGCAATTCGTACAATATTTTCCCACATCTGCACCTCCTTATGGCCTTACCAGCGCCACAAGCGCCGGTGTCCCGTCGGGCGTATCCATCGTGCCGACGGCGTATTGCTTTCCGCTTTGCTCGTAGAACTGTGTCAGGCGAATCGTTCCCACGCCGGACGCCCACAGGCCGCTACTTTCCCACTTGCCGCTGAATACGGAGTCCTCCATATCTGTTTCGTCGAAGCTCTCTCCCTCGTTGGCCCAAAAAATCTGATACCAGTCGAGAGTGAGGCTCAGGCTATCCGCCGCACCTGCAAGGGCAACATTAAGAAACTCCATAGCGCCAGCGTCGTATTCGTTATCAGGGTCGTATACGATCAGCGCTTTCCAACTCCCGGTCAGCGAGCCAATATTGTCTATGATATTCGCGTCAGCCGGAACCCCGTTATAAGCCACGTCCTCAGTGTACCAGAGAAAGTCCTCCAAATCGGGGCGTTCCTCTGTGGATAAGCTCGCGTCTGTTTCCTTCGGCGCGAGAATATCGCCGCTTTCTGTGGTCGCGGGCGGGGTTTTTTCCTCCGGCGATGGTGTTACAGGAGGCGCTTCTTCCTCCGGCGATGGTGTGATAGGCGCTGTTTGCTCAGTCCCCGGCACAGGAGATTCCTTTTCTGCTGCTGATCGCAGGTTGGGCGGTATGGTGAGAATACCTATCACAAGCATCAGCAGATTGGCCGCGATAAGCGCGGCTATCAAGCCTTTCTTCAATTTCATCAGCCCTCCTTGATTCGCTTTATCTCGAACGGAGTAAGTTTTGCCCTCTCTCGTCGCAATACTATGGCTATGCCCAGAAGAATTACAATGACATACAGCAGTGGGTAAACGACGGTTTTGATAATGTCGGGATAAGTCAAGGCGCGCAGGGGCAGCACGGCCAGTCT
>JAAYDG010000105.1 GCA_012729355.1 Clostridiales bacterium | reverse complement strand
CGCCGCCTATATAAATAGACTCCGAATACCACCCGTTTGCCGTCAACATGCCCGATACCGCATCGATCTCCTTGTAGAGCGCTTCCAAATAGTGTCTTGCCCCTTCCTCGGAGATCACATTGGAGGGGAAGGAACAGTACAGGCATCGGGAAGGACAAAACGGAATCCCGACATAGAGGCCCACCGCCGGAGGGGCCGGATCAAAATGTACAGATGTTTGTGTTTTGTAAACATCCAGAAGAAGCTCGACCTTTTCGGAGGAGACCCTGTATTCATTCCTCAAGGTCGTTTGTACTTCCTGCGGCGATTGTCGCGACAACAGTTCTGCAAGAAGTTTTACGGGACGTACCCCTGTCAGGATCCCCCAATCCAGTGTACGGCCTGTTCTCTCCGTAAAAAAATCGTAAACGATTTGCTTTTGACGGTTGCCGTCCCCTTCCGTTTCACCGACGATCAGGTCAAAGGAGTGTGACGAATCCGTCTCTGCAAGAAATTCATAGTCGGTGGCGGGCAGAAACATGTTCGCCAGTTCGGCCAAGCGATAGCGGCTTTTCTCATTCGGTACGAGAATCCTATACAAATGGATTATACCTCTCTTCATAGCCGATGGTCGTCTCTTCTTCATGGCCGGGCAGTACCCGCGTATCTGCCGGAAGGACCAGCAGCTTCTCCCGAATCGACCGGATCAGGGCTTCCTGATCACCGCCCGGAAAATCGCTCCGCCCTACGGAACAGCGGAAAAGCGTATCTCCGCTGAAAAGCGTTTTATCCATCAGGATACACATCCCTCCCGGCGTATGACCCGGAGTGGATAGGAATCGCAGGGTCGTGTCCGCGGCTTGCATTTCCTGCCCGTCTTCCACGTAAATATCACATTCGATCCCGCCGGCTCCGTAGCTGGTCTTGCGCTCAAGTAAAAACTTTCGTTCTTTCTTGGATGCCACACTCCGAATTTCCGGAAATTCCTTCTTGATGTCGGCAAGTCCGCCCGTATGATCTCCGTGGCCGTGGGTCAGCAGGACGTATTGGGGTGTCAATTTCTCTTTTTGGATCCATGCCTTCAGATCCGGCGATACGTCTCCCGGATCTACGATAAAGGCATTTTTCGTGGATTCGTTCCATACCAGATAACAATTTGTCTGCAGGTATCCGCAGGGGAAAACTTTAACCTTCATTTAGAACTCCTTTTTGCTGTCGATCAATATTGTGACCGGTCCGTCATTGTGGATGCGGACCAACATCTTTGTCTGAAATACGCCTTCCTGTACGATCAGTCCCAGGGAACGCAATCGTGTACAAAAAGTTGCATAGAGCTTCTCTGCTTCCTCCGGGCCGGCCGCGGAGGAAAAGCTCGGACGTTTGCCCTTTTTTACGTCACCGTAGAGGGTAAACTGGGATACAGCCAGGATATCTCCGCCCACATCCTGTACGGAAAGATTCATTTTATCGGCTTCATCTTCGAAGATACGAAGACCGGCAATTTTTTCTGCCATATAGCGGGCATCCGCCTCGGTATCTTCCTTGCCGACGCCCAGCAGGACCGTCAGACCTTTTTGGATCGATCCCGTTCTCTGTTCGTCGGATGTGACGTCACTGTACGTTACGCGTTGTACAACTGCTCTCATCGGCTGTTCTCCTTCGTCAACGGCTGTATCATGAGTTTGTTCTGTACACATCCACCACGCTCCTGATCTGGCTGAACCGGTTCAGGATCTTGATGATGTGCGCCGTGTTTGAGATGGACAAGGTCAACGTCATGTTTGTGATTCCGTCTTTGTCGGTCTTCGCGTTGACGCTCGTGATATTGATGTCCATTTCTTCGCAGGCTTTGGACACATCGGCGAACAGTCCTTTCCTGTCTTCAGCCAGGAGACTGATTTCCGCATCGTACGAGATGTTCTCTTCGCTGGTGTCCCATTCCACTTCGATCAGTCTGGCCTGCTCGTGTTCAGGCATGGACAAGATGTTGATGCAGTCTTTTCTGTGGATGGAAACGCCCCTGCCTTTGGTTGTATAGCCGATAATATCATCTCCGGGTACCGGACTGCAACATTTCGCAAAACGGATCAAGAGGTTTCCCACACCTTTGACGGTGATTCCTTTGGTGTGCTCCCGCTTTTTCGGTTCTGCGGCTTTGATTTTTTCTTCTTGTTTCTCTTTGCGCTTCAGATCCGCCTGTTTTTCTTCGTGGTAATACCCTGCACACATCAGAAGGGTTCGGTTCATCAGCGGACCGCCGTAGCTGATCGCTGTATATAAGTCATCCACAGAGGAATAGTTCATTGCTTTTGCCGCCCTGCCCATATACTGATTCTTCAGAACCAATTGCAGATCGTAGCCCTTTCGCTTGGCTGCCTTTTCCAGCATTTCCTTGCCTTTGTCCGAATTTGCCGATTTGTTTTCTTTTTTCAGCCACTGTCTGATTTTATTCCTTGCGGAATTCGTTTTGGCAATCTTGAGCCAGTCGATGCTGGGACCCCTGGAATTTGACGACGTGACGATATCGATGATTTCACCGTTCTGAAGCACATAGTCGATGGGAACCATTTTGCCGTTGACTTTGGCGCCCACGCATTTGGCGCCTACCGCCGTATGGATCTTAAAAGCAAAATCAAGGGGCGTGGAGCCCGCCGGGAGTTCCATCACATCGCCTTTGGGCGTAAAGACGAACACCTGATTGGAAAACAGATCCAGCTTCAGTGTTTCCATAAATTCTTTGGGATCGTTTACATCCTGCTGCCATTCCAGCGTCTGACGGATCCACGCCAATTTCACTTCTTCGTCTTCGGACTGGATGCCCTCTTTATACTTCCAGTGTGCCGCGATACCGTATTCGGCGATCCGATGCATCTCCGCAGTGCGTATTTGGATTTCAAAGGGATTGCCGGTCTCGCCGATCACCGTTGTATGGAGCGATTGATAGCGATTGGGTTTGGGCATGGCGACATAGTCTTTGAAGCGGCCCGGTATGGGCTTCCATTTGGTGTGAACCGCGCCCAGTACGCCGTAACAGTCTTTGATGCTTTCCACAATGATGCGGATCGCCGTCAAGTCAAAAATTTCATCCAGCTGCTTTTGCTGAAATTGCATTTTTTTGTAAATACTGTAATAATGTTTGGACCGCCCGGTGATTTCGTATCGAATCTGCAGCTCGTCGAGCATTTCCTTGATCTCGCCGATGACTCGATTGATGGCTTTGCCGCGTTCCTCCTGACGTAGACTGACAGCTGTTTCCAGTTTTTCGTAAGCTTCCGGCTCCAGATTTTTAAAAGCGATGTCTTCCATTTCAAATTTAAAAGCATAGATGCCGAGCCTGCTGGCCAGGGGTGCATAGATTTCCAGGGTTTCGATGCACTTTTCCCGGATCTGTTCCTCGTTCATGTAGTTAATGGTTCTCAGATTGTGCAGTCTGTCGGCGAGTTTGATGATGAGAACACGAATGTCCTTGGACATCGCCAGAAACATCTTGCGTATATTTTCTGCCTGACGGTCTTCCCGGCTTTCATACACCAAAGATCCCAGCTTTGTCACTCCGTCCACAAGCAGCGCAACTTGCGAACCGAATTCTTTTTCCAGATCGGCCAGTTTGTAGTCTGTGTCTTCCACGGCATCGTGAAGCAATCCCGCAGCCAGCGTATGATCATCCATACCAAGCTCGCCCAGGATATTGGCCACGGCCTCCGGATGTGTGATGTAGGGTTCTCCGGATCGTCTGAATTGTTGTCGGTGCAACTGCTCTGCTTTCTGATACGCCCTTTCGAGAAACGCGGTATCATAATTGGGATTGAGTGCAAGCAGGTTGCTGATGAAATCCGTCATGTTCTTCCTTTGGAAGGGTTTATTATGCGCCCTTGTATTTGGGCTTCTGCGTCAGTTTTGTGATGGTATAGTACAGACCGGATGCAATCGTGATGGAAGACAATGTCCCGATGCCGACTCCTGCGATCAACGGAAGGGCAAAAGCACGAACCGCACTGCCGCTCAAAACGATCAGCGGAAGGATTGCCACAGCCGTGGTGAGGGACGTCATCAGAGATCTGCCGAGAGATTGCGCGATACTCACTTCGATGATTTCATCCAGTTTTCTCTTTTTGAGATAATACTGGTTTTCTCTGATCCGGTCGAATATGACGATCGTGTCGTTGATGGAATAACCGATCACGATCAGCAACCCTGCGATGAACGGACTGTTCATCTGCACGTGGAACAATCCGTAGAATGCCAGCAACATCAGTGCATCATGTAACAGCGTTATGATTGCCGCGATGCCGAATCGCCATTCAAACCGGATCGCAATATAGATCAGCATGGCAGCCGCCGATAAAATAACGGCCTTCAAAGCGTTCGTCTTGAGCTGCGCTCCTACGGAAGGGCCGATCAGTCCGGCTTGCTCCATGAATCTATTTTCCGGTGTCGTGACAGAAAATGCGTTTCTCATGGCGGTCGAAAGATCATCGCGCACTTCTCCGGTCAGAACTTGGGAAGTTTTGAGAATGATTTTTTCGTTTTCGGACCCAGCATGCTGTACGTCTGCAACGATATCCTGTTGTTTCAGGATCTCCTGCACGGCTTCCACCTCGATCTCGTGGCCTACATTGAATTGGATCACGGTACCGCCCGTAAAATCGATGCCGGTATTGAATCCTCTCAGCCCTCCTGCGCCTAACCCGATCAGGATCGCTGCCGTGGAGATCATGTAAAAAAGTTTGCGCCGGCCGAGAAAATTGTGGTTGCGCTCCGTTTGTTCTTCCCCGCTTTGTTTGACTCCGAAAGCTTTGGCATTTCCCCAGATGCTGCTTTCCGCCAACAGCTCGAGAAACAGTTGTGATATGACAACGGCGGTCAATAAACTTGCAATGATGCCGATCAGCAGTGTTGTGGCAAATCCTCTCACGGATCCCGTGCCGAACTGATATAGAACGATTGCGGCGATGATCGTAGTGATTTGAGAGTCCACAATGGTGGAAATCGCTCGTTTATACCCTGAATGCACGGCCACTCGGATACTCTTTCCAAGTTGTATTTCTTCTCGGATGTGGGAAAAAATAATCACATTGCTGTCTACAGCCATCCCCACAGATAAAATGATCCCCGCGATTCCCGGCAATGTAAGCACCGCATTCAATCCGATCATCGTCCACACCACGATCATGATATACATCAGCAATGCCACATTTGCCACAAGCCCCATTACGCGGTAAAAAACCAACATGATAAGAAGGATCAACAGGATTCCGGCAGCGCCTGCCGTCAGACTCTTTTGCGCGGCATCCAGGCCCAGTGTCGGGCCTACGATCTCTGTCTCGACTTCTGTAAGAGGAACGGGAAGAGATCCTCCGCGGATGAGTGCGGCCAGCGCAGTGGCTGCCTCTTCGTCAAATCGCCCTGTGATCTGACTCTTCGTTCCGGTGATGATCGTCGTAACAGCCGGTTCGGAGATGACGCGATCGTCCAGGTAGATCAATATTTGATTGTCATTGTAAAGAGGGTCCGCAGAACGAATCTCGCCGTTGAGGATGGCACGGGTAGCGGCCTCAAAAGCGGCTGCACCTTCCGGGTCGAATTCCATGGCGATCATGTAAGTGCCGACCAGATTGGCATCGTATCCTTCGTAGAGTTGGGCGGATGCGTTTTTGATATGCCGTCCGTCCACTACGGTAACGCCGTCCGTGGTTCTGAAGTGAAGCTGCGCTGTTTGACCGATCATTTCGATGGCAGCGTCCGGATCATCGGCGCCGGGCAGCTCCACGCGGATTCGATTCTTGTTTTCGATGGCAATGACCGGTTCCGTCAATCCGAATTCGTTGACACGGTTTTCCATCACAACCCGTACCTGTTCCATCAATTCATCCAGTTCCGTTCCGGTGAGCGCAGTCTGCGCCTCCATGACAATAGATACGCCTCCCACCATATCCAAGCCCAACCGCATGCGATCCGCTGCCGAGCCGCCGGATCCCCAACCCGTTACGGTGAAATATCCCGTCAACAGGACTGCAACGACCAAGAATACTGCTACAATTTTTTTCATACTTCCTGTTCCAATCTGTATGTTTCATAGCTCAATGCCTGATATTTCAATAAAATACAATATATTAGTTTACAACTTTTTCGACTGATTTTCAAGGGTTCGATGCGATTGAACAATCCCGGCCTCTCCATACAAAAACAAGGCACGTGCTGTTGCACATGCCTTGCAGGTTTTGTGCTATTCCCCGGCACCGTCGCCTTTTCCCTTGGCACCGAGTTTTTTGATGGTCTTGGGGGTCGGTTTTGCTGCAGCTTCGTTGGTTGCACTATCGGTCTCGGATTTTGTCTCAACGACCTTGCTGCTTTTTTCATCTCCGGTGATTTTTTGCGAAACGGCCCACTTTGCAACTTCCAGCCTGACTTTTTCGGCTCCGACCTGTATCGTAAACCGATCTTCACGGGTGCGAACTATTTTTCCGTAGATGCCTCCGATCGTCAGCACATCGTCACCGACCTTCAGGTTGTCCCGCATGGCCGTGACTTCTTTTTCCCGTTTTTTCTGTGGACGAATCAAAATAAAGTACATCACTGCAAAGAGCAGGACCAACATTAAAATCTGAATCGTAAACTCGTTCATCGGTATCCTCCTATTAATAGCTAACGATGTAATTATACCGTAAGAGCATGAAAAAGGAAAGGATTTTTTCTTGATTTTAAAATGCTGTTGTGTTACCATATCGATGTTCCGCCGGCGTGATGGAATTGGCAGACGTGCTGGACTCAAAATCCAGTGGTGGCAACACCGTATCGGTTCGACCCCGATCGCCGGCACCAACTCCCCGACCGCATCATAGATCGATGCGGTTTTTTTATTGGAACAATAAGCGGCTCCTTTCGGAGCCGCCTGTGAAACATCTCATTCCCGGAGCAATCTACTCGTCCGCAACAATCGACTTGCCGTCGTAATAATTGCAATTCGGACAGACTCTGTGAGGGAGCTTCGGTTCGTGGCACTGTGGGCATACGGATAACGCAGGTGCAGACTTAACCATATTCGCAGATTTTCTGGAACTCGTTTTTGCTTTGGATGTTTTTCTCTTTGGTACTGCCATGTTGACACCTCCTTTTTCCGATATTAACTTCTTGATTATATAGACTCGTTTTTACGATGTCAAGTGCTAATTGGTGATGATCTCGTAGGTATCCTTGGCGATCATCAATTCTTCGTTTGTTGGGATCAGCAAGATTCTAACAGGACTTTCATCCGTGCTGAGATCCTTCTCCTGTCCTCTTGCCTCGTTTCGTTTCGGGCAGAGGGAGACACCCAGGTTTTCCAGGCCGTTGCAGATCATCTTACGCATGAGGATGCCGTTTTCGCCCAGACCCGCCGTGAACACGATGGCGTCGGCGCCGTTCAGTTCGGCCATGTAGGCTCCGATGTAAAACTTGACTTTATTGGCGTAGATCTTCAGTGCCAGCTCTGCACGTTCATTGCCGTGCGTCGCAGCTTCTTCGATATCCCTGAAGTCGCTGCTGACACCGGAAATGCCCAGCACGCCGGACTTCTTGTTCAGAATGTTGTTGACTTCGGCAATCGTCAACCCTTCCTTCTGACAGATGAAATCGATGATCGCCGGGTCGATGTCTCCGCAGCGCGTACCCATGACCAATCCTTCCAGCGGCGTAAATCCCATCGATGTATCGATCACTCTTCCGCCGTCGATGGCTGTGATGGACGCACCGTTTCCGAGATGACAAGTGATCACTTTCACTTCCGACACGTCTTTTCCGAGCATGACTGCCGCCCGTTCCGATACGTACCTATGGCTGGTTCCGTGGAAACCGTATCGTCTGACGCCGTATTGTGTGTAATATTCGTAGGGAATGGCGTAGATGTAATATTCCGGAAGCATCGTCTGATGAAATGCCGTATCAAAGACACCGACCATCGGCGTTCCGGGCATCAATTCCTGGCAAGCGGCAATCCCCAGCAAGTTGGGCGGATTGTGGAGCGGGGCCAGGCTGACGCAATCCTGCAGCGCCTGAATGACATCATCGGTGATCCGCACGCTGGAGGCGTATTTCTCTCCGGCATGGACGACCCGGTGACCCACAGCGCCGATCTCATCCATACCGGTTGCGACTCCGTAAGTTTCGTGGACCAATGTTTCCAAAACGTGCGCGATCGCTTCCTTGTGATCTTTCATCGGCGCCTTCATCGTATATCGATCCATTCCGACTTTTTCGTGCTTCAGCACAGATCCCTCGAGTCCGATCCTTTCGACAAGGCCCTTGCACAGCAACGTCTCGGCTTCCATCTCCAGCACCTGGTATTTCAGAGAAGAACTGCCGCAGTTAATGACCAGTACTTTCATCATCGTTTCTCCTTCATTTAATTCCAACTTCAGTGTAATAACCGACAAGTATTATACTACCCGATCGTTCGAAGTGCAAAGATTTTCCGTCCGGACGTCGGACATGTACGGTTTGCGCACTCGATCCGATGCTGCATAGCCATCGTCCCCCCGGATCACATTATAAATGTCCGTCGCCAGGAAATCCCAGTCCAGCGAAGTTCGTATCGCCTCAACGGCACTTCGAACTCGTCTTGTGTTTGTGTAGACAGGGATAGCTGCGGCGCAGTCGGCGATTGTACGAAGAAGCCTTGCACCTTTCTTGTTGAATCCAAGGACGCGGGCATAAAACGCTTGTTCTTTTCGAACAACTTCATATTCCTTTTTACTCATTCCCAACAGTGCCTGTACCAGGATGCGCGAGATTCGCGCATAGGTATAACGTTTCGTCTTGATGCTCCTTACAAGTTCTTCGGAAGTCTTGCCGCGGGCCACGGATTCTTTCAACCGGTTTTCAAGACCTTCTGTCACAGAAATCAATCCTGCAAGTTCTTCGCTGCTTTTCGACAGTAGTACATAGCGCAGCAAACTGTCGTACCGATCCCGGTCCGTTTCTCCGAATGGTCGCACGGTCGACAGGATCTCGTAGGTTTTTTGAGGCACATAACGCTTCCATTCTTCATCGCACAAGCGTTCAGTGATCGATCGCCGGATGAGGCTTGCCGAAGCATAGCCGGAAACGGGATCGGTCTGGTCGTGTCCTACGCCCCGGCGTTTCACAGGGAAAAGTTCAAAATCGGCCTGTGCGTACAGCATCTGTTTGATGTAAGCCAGAGCCAGGATATCATTGGGAGAACGCAACATGGTTTTCAGTTCTTTCCCCGAATGGGACGACCGTCGCAAAACGGCCTGCTCGTATGCAGTCGGATAGGATGATCCTTTGCTGAGGTTCTCTTTTAAGACAGATGAAAATGCAGCGTCCTCTTCTGCCAGAAAGTGTGCGACACGTTCCAATTCAACGCTTTGCCCGCTTTCGCTTCCGAAGGCCAAATCTGTGACGATTCCGATGCCCTTGAGGATACCAATGCCGCCCCGGGCAAATTCTTCTCCGCTGTTCACCGCATAGCATATGGGTAATTCCAAAACAAGATCCACGCCGTTTTCCACAGCGCAGGCAGCTCGAGTCCACTTGTCCCACATGGCCGGCTCCCCTCGTTGTACGAAATGGCCGCTCATCACCGCCACGATGCCGTCGGGCTTTAATTGCTGTCGCACTGTGTCGATCAGGTAACGATGACCTGTGTGGAACGGATTGAATTCAGCTATGATTCCTGCTACGCGCATGGGATCTCCCGTGAAAACAGCCGGTGATTGCGCACCGGCTGCCTTTTTCTATTCGTTTTTGTCGACCTGAGTTTTATAGATTTGATCCTTTACTTCGTTTCGGCTGGATGAAATATTCTGATTGATCTTGTCGAATGTGTTCTGAAGATCATTGTACATGTCGGTAAAATACATGGCGTACAGCTGATCCATTTTTTCCTGTAGATTATAGAGCATGCTGTCCGTATAGTCCAAGATACTCATTTTCATAATGGAGGAATGTTCTTTCGCCACGCGTATGATCTCCTCCGCCCTGGCTTTTGCTTTTACGGTGATTTCGTCTGTTTCCACCAGAGATTCCGCTTTCGACATTGCTTCATTCAGCAATGTCTCGCATTCCGCCTTGGCTTCGTCCAGGATCCGTGTTCTTTCGTTCTTGATCCACTGCGCTTGCTGAATTTCATCCGGCAATTCGATTCTGATCTCTTTGACGACCTCCTGAATCTCCGCAGGGTCCACCAGCACTTTTTTAAACATCGGAACCGACGAGGATACTTCGATAATTTCGTCCAATTCATCCAATAATTCCAATACTTTCATACTATTCCCCTTTCGACGTTACAGCCTTTTTCATCATCATTTCCAGTACGCAGTCCGGGACGAGCCCACTGATATCTCCCCCCAAGGCAAAGACTTCTCTCATCAGACTGGAGCTGACAAAAGAATGTTCCGGATTCGTCATCAGAAATATCGTTTCCGCCTGATCGTGATAGAGGCGGGCATTCATTTGGGCCATCTGGATCTCGTATTCAAAATCCATCGTCGCCCGCAAGCCCCGGACGACGACAGTGATCTGGTGGCGCAACACATAATCCGCCAAAAGACCGTCGAACTGGTCGATCTGTATGTTGGAAAGATGGCTCGTTGCACGGCGAATCATATCCATTCGTTCTTCTCCCGTAAAGGCGGATGCTTTGGAAGGATTCTGAATGACGCCCACTACCAGCGTGCCGCAAAGCTTCGATGCCCGGTTGATCACATCCAGATGTCCTGCGGTGATCGGGTCGAAAGAGCCTGCATAGAGTGCTTTTTTCAATGGCTTACCTTCTTTCACTCGGCCGGTATATGCTGATGGAGGTTGCACCGTATCGTCGTTGCTTCCATAATCGAAGGGTACCGATCGTTTCGGGCTGCAATTGTCTGCTTCTGTGTTCACATACGACCATGGCATCGTCTTTGAAGGACTTCAGCCGCGACAGGTCCGTGAGTGCGGCGGTCAAAAGATCAACATCATAAGGCGGGTCAACCAAAAAAATATCCGGCAATTCTCGTATCCGCTGTAAGTTTTGCCGATAGTCTCCTTTTAAGAGAATGCTGCGATCCTCCATGCCGCAAATCTTGATATTCTCCGCCGCAACGGCCAGATTTTCCTTTGAAATGTCGGAGAAATAGACTCTGCCTGCTCCTCGGCTCAACGCTTCCAATCCCAGGTTTCCGGTCCCGCAGAAGAGATCCACCAGAACGGTGTCTCCGTCTATAAAAGGTCCGAGAATGCTGAACACTGCCTCTTTGACTCTGTCGGAGGTCGGTCGTATTTCACCGCCTTTGGGTGTCTTTAGTTTTCTGCCTTTGCATAGACCTGCGATGATGCGCATTGATAACGACCTTTCTTGATAACATTTTAGCATGCAAGGGTACGGGATTCAAGCATGCGGCACCAAAACTACAATACGATATTTTCGGTTTGAACGAATTTCTTGTGCAGACATCTTCCGAATGCCCTGTTTTCTTCCGATGAAAGATCCGGATCGTTCCGAAGCAATTCCACTGCATCCTCTCGGCTTTCCGTAAATATGTGATAATGTTTGACCGGATCGGCCAACCTCAATTCGGGCAGACCATGCTGGCGTACGCCGAATACCTCACCGGCACCGCGCAGTTCCAGATCTTTTTCCGCAATGAGAAATCCGTCGTTTGTTTCGCAGAAGACTGCTGCTCGTGCTTCTGCGATGTCACTTTGCGTGCCGCTGACGATCAGACAGTAAGACTGCTCGTTTCCTCTTCCCACGCGTCCGCGGAGCTGATGAAGCTGTGCCAGACCAAAACGTTCCGCATTTTCGATGAGCATGATTGTCGCATTGGGTACGTTGATGCCTACCTCGATCACTACGGTGGAAATCAGCACACCGATATGTCCCCGGTAAAATCGGTCCATGATCCGGTCTTTTTCGGATTGCGGAAGATTTCCGTGCAGCAGCGCACAGGACAGATCCGGAAAGCGATTGCACATCTCATGAAACAACGATTCGGCAGAACGGCTCTCCAATGATTCCGAATCGTCGATCAGCGGTGCCACGACGTAAGCCTGTCGTCCTCTTAAGATTTCTTTCCGAAGCAAGGAATACGCATGTTCTCGATCGTCTTGGGTATACTGTATTGTTTTGATCGGAATTCTTCCCGGCGGCATCTCATCGATCACTGAGATATCAAGATCACCGTACAGCACGATCGCAAGGGTTCGCGGGATCGGCGTGGCCGTCATCACAAGGACATCGGGGTTTTTACCTTTTTGGGAAAGAAGAAGCCTTTGGGTCACCCCAAAGCGATGCTGCTCATCCGTAATGACCAAGCCAAGATCGTGAAAACGGACGCCCTCGGATACGATCGCGTGGGTCCCGACGATGACATCGATCCTGCCGGATTCCAGATCTCTCATCGTCTGCTTCTTTGCTTTCGCCGAGAGGGAACCGGACAGGAATCCCACACGAACGTCCAGAGGCCCTAAATCAGCCTGCAGCGTTTCGAAATGCTGGCGGGCAAGCAATTCCGTCGGCGCCATGAAAGCTCCCTGGTATCCTGATTTTGCAGCTTTGAAGAGGGCTGCCTGAGCGATGAGAGTTTTCCCGGAACCCACATCTCCCTGGATGAGACGATTCATCGCTTCGGCCGATTCCATATCTTGTTCCGTATCGGCCAATACGCGCTCTTGCGCCCGGGTGGGTGTGTAGGGCAGCACTTTCACAAAATCGTTCATTCGAACGCTCGCAGAAAATGCGATACCGCTCCGCCCCTTTCCGAAGCGTGCTCTGGAAAGCTGCAAGGCGGTCTGCAGAAAGAAGAGCTCCTCGTACACCAGTCGATAGCGGGCTTCTTTGTATTTCTGTTCATCCTCCGGGAAATGGATGTTCTTCAGCGCATGGGCTATGCTGCACAAGTTCTTTTTTCTTATGATCGGATCGGGGAGCGTCTCTGTTTCCAGAATGTTCTTTGAAAGGATCCCTTCGATTTGTTTGCGCAAGTCCTTTTGTGTGATCCCACCGGTCAGGGGATACACAGGTCGGATCCTTTTGACAGTTTCTTGTTCCGCAGGCACATGGTCCGGATGAAGCATCCGTGTGCGCCCGCGATCCACCTGCACCTTTCCGTAAAAAAGATAGGACCTGCCTTGTTGAAACGCCTGGTCCATATAACCGCTCATAAAAAACAGGATCTCCATCTGTCCGGTGCGGTCTTCGACCAGCAACCGCAGCGTTCTCCTGCGCCCATACCCCTTGCCCTTGATGATCATCAGGACCGTGGCGCACACCAAGGCCTTTTGATCGTCCCGGAGGTCCCGGATCTCTGTCTGTTTCCGCCAATCCCGGTATTCCCTGGGAAAGTGGTACAGGAGTTCGGAAACGGTTCGTATCCCCAGCCGGGTCAAAGCTTCGGCTTTTTTAGGCCCGATCCCGGGCAGTGACCGAATATCGCTGTGCAGACCGTACTCCGGCTTCATGATTTGCCCGCCCGTTCATTCAGCAGCGTTCGGTAATCCGTCCGAATATTTCTCCTGGCCACATTTTTTGAGAGCATCCCGGTTACAACGATTTCGATGTTGTCAATCGGCAGCTCAAGGTATTCCATCAATGAAAATGCGAGACGGTCCATAATGCCGCCGGTCACATCGGCGATGCTGGACCCGAATCGAAGCATGATGTACAGCCGGATAAATATTCCTTTTTCGCTCATTGTAACGACTTTTTCCGCCAGTGCATCAAAATTGCGGATCCGGATCATCACGTCCGATACTCCGCCTTTGTAATTCGCCAGCCAGGCTTTTTTTTCGTAAGGCTGAAACGCATCTGCGATCAGTTCATCCACTACGGAATGATTGATGCTGACGGCTCCGATCGTATTGACTTCTCGGTACAACATACGCTCCCTCTGTTATTCGCTGGATTTGACTGTTATTTTATCACATTTAAAAAAAATGCACAAAAAAGTTGTACAGGACGGAATACCTGTGCTATAATGACGTTTGTTTGAAGTCAAAAGCAGGCAAAGAGCCTCTTTTCATGAAATATAAGAACCCCAAGCGGGTGCAGAAGGAGGTGCAGAATATGTCCAGAAAATGTGAAATTTGCGGCAAAGGGCAAACTTCGGGAAACAATGTCTCCCATTCCAACAGACACACAAAGAGAAAATGGAATGCGAATATTCAGACGGTGAAGGTCAACGAAAGTGGTACCGTAACCAGAAAGAATGTATGCACGAGATGTATTCGTTCGGGGAAGATCACCCGAGCCGTGTAGTACAACAAAAAGGACGGTTGTGAAACCGTTCTTTTTTTTATTGCCGTCGGATCTGATCTTCCATTCGCCTGATTTCTTCGAATCTTTTGATTTTCGCAGTCGTTGTTTTGACGGTCGGTTCATCGTTGAGCACCAAACGTTTGATGTGTTTGTAGGTCGGTAGGACAGCATTGATCCCATCCACGTCTTTCTGCACCATGGCTTGAAACTTCTCTTTGTTCAATCCTTGCGCAACGGCCATGTCCGGATAGGATTCAAGGACCGTTTCTTCTCGGTAGACCAGTTTTGCGCTGATCACGTAATCATTTCCTTTTTCCCAGCCGAAAACCATTGTTTCCTCCAGATACGGCAGCCGGTTCAAGAGGATCTCCAATTCTTCGGGATAGACATTCTTGCCGTTTTTCAAAACGATCACATTCTTTTTTCGGCCGCATAGAAACAGAAAACCGTCTTTGTCGATAGATCCCAGATCTCCGGTGAAAAACCAGCCGTCCCGAAGAACTTTTTCACTTTCTTCTGGATTTTCATAATAGCCCAGCATCACGTTGGGTCCTTTGGCAATCACTTCTCCGATCCCGCTTTCGTCGGGCTCATGGATCTTAAGTTCCACATTACACATGGGCACGCCGACCGATCCGATTCGGATGTTTTTTGCATTCTCGGCCGTCAGGACCGGCGCAGTCTCCGTCAGACCGTAGCCCTGGATCGTCAGGATGCCCAAATCGTTGAACCCTTTCGCCACTTCCGGGGAAATCGCCGCTGCGCCGCTGATAACGAATCGAATCTTGCCCCCCAGTTGTTCCAGCACGGAATGAAACAGTTTACGTCGAACGTCGATGCCCACTTTCAGCAATGCGGAGGACAGTTTCATCATACGTCGAAGAAGTACATCTTTCCCTTGCTTCTTTGCCTGTTGGAATATTTTTTTGTACATCGCTTCGATGATCAGCGGAACACAGATAAAAACAGACACCTGATATTCCTTCAGATTTTGCGCAATGTATTTGAGACCGTCGCAAAACACATTCGAAGCGCCCTTACTGAGAATAAAGGTAATGCCCGTGGAACTGAATGTGTGATGAAAAGGCAAAAAAGCAATATTGACATCCGAAGGAAATACTTCCTCGCAGCAATTGAGCGCATAAATATTGGATGCCAGATTGCGGTGAGACAACATCACGGCCTTGGATGCGGAAGTCGTACCGGATGTAAAGAGAATCAGACTCATTACGTCCGGACGGATTTCCGTTTCATCGAAAATACGGTCGCCCTGTTCGATCATGTTCCGACCTTCCGCAATCAGTTCCGCAAAAGTAATATAATTCTCGCACGGCTCCATTGCAATCAGCAGGGAAACACCTGTCTTCCGCTCTTTTTCGAGGGATTTTACATACTCCGAATGTTCCGGATCAAACAAAAGGATGTCCGAGCGGCTGCGTATCAGACAAGAGTCGATCTCTTCCGGCGGCAGTCCCTTATCCAAAGGAACGGTCACCATACCACTGTTGAGACCCGCAAAATAGCCGGTGATCCAGGGATAGCTGTTCTTGCCGATGATTGCAAATCTCTTTTCCCCGTATCCTCTGCGGATCAAAGCAGTTCCCAGGGCGCGTATATCCAAACCGAACTGTCCGTAGGTGACGGATTCATAGGTCACCTTCCCTTCCGAGGCATGCTTCAAGGTAAAGGCGATGCGATCCTTGTAGGTGTCGACGGTCGCCTGCATCAATTGTTTGATATCGTTATACTCCACTGCCGGATACAACATAGATCGATCGTTCAAAGTTTTGCCTCCTGTTATCATGAATTTGTTATATTGGATACGAGATATCACAGTAATTGAAACTATATTAACAGGAGCCAATAACGATGTCAACGATTGACCCTTGCACAGTTCTGTGATAGGATTTCGAAAGTGTATTGCAATGTGGGTGAAAATGATGAATGAAAATTACAGGATCCGGCTGCCCAGATGGGCTGAATTGCCGGAGATCGATCTCTACCTCGAACAAATGCTGTCTCTGTTGGAAAAATGGATGGGCGAATCGTTTTATTGCGAAGGAAAAAAACTGATGACCAAAACCATGGTCAACAATTATGTCAAACAGCATGTCATAAATCCGCCGGTCAATAAACGGTACGACCGCCTTTCCGTAGCATCGCTCTTCTCTGTCTGCATTCTGAAAACAGTATACCGGATGGACGATATCACGAAACTGATCCATTTGGCGTTGGAAGTCAACGAGCCGGAGATTTCATACGATCGATTTTGTGATGCTGTGGAACAGGCGGTCAGAACGGTTTTTTCCGGAGAAACATTCCCCGGCAGAGAAGATCTGACCGAAGCACAGTACCTTCTGCGCGTGGTGGCCCAATCATTTGCGTGTACCAGCTACGCCCGCGCTTCCTATCTTTCGAAAGTGTAGAACGGCGCAGCCGCGTCCCTCCATTCGAATTTGATCTCCTTCGATGTCGACGGTACCGTTACTCATCATGTTGTCGGGTTTGCCGCCGCAACATTTTTCAACGATACCCGTTCCCCTGTTGATGTAGATCCGAAGGACTTCGGAATCGCTTTCCCGAATGAATGCAAAGTAATCATCTTCTCCGGAAAGATGAGTCAATTCCATATTTTTTAAATCTGCCGCCTCCCGACGAAATGTTAGGAGATTTTTATAGTAAAGCTGGATCTCTCGATCTGCCAGTTCCGGCTGAAAACAGCGCCGATTCATGGGGTCGGACCCGCCTTCCATGCCGATCTCATCTCCGTAGTAAATGCAAGCTGTTCCAGGCATAAAAGCCCAAATCATCAATGCCGCATACAGTTTTTCTTTCCCTTGGGCATCTGATTCTCCATCGGTCAGGACCGTTCGGATCCGCTGGGTATCGTGGGTGCCGAGAATGTTCATCAACGTATACAGCGCAGGTGCGGGATAATGTTCCTTGATCGATGCGATCCTTCCGGCAAGATCCCGACCGCTTTCATTTCCCTTCAAAAAGCCGATAATACCGTCCTTCAAAGGATAATTCATGACCGTGTCCAGCTGGTCGCCGATCAAATACCTCCTTCGCTGACTGTATGCGATTTTGTTGGACGCATCTTCCCACACTTCGCCGATGATACATGCATCCGCGTCGATTTCCTTCACACGCTGACGGAGCGCATCCAAAAAACCGTCCGGCAATTCATCTGCCACATCCAGCCTGAATCCCGAAGCTCCCGCCCTGAGCCAGCGAGCGACTACGGAATTCTCGTTTCTGATCATAAAATCCAAAACGTCGGGGTTCTCTTCCATGAGATTAGGCAATGTGTCGATCCCCCACCAACAGGCGTATTTATCGGGCCAGGCTGAAAAAGAATACCAGTCGTAGTAAGGTGAATCTTTGCTCTGGTAGGCGCCCGAGCTGTCGAATGCCCCATCTTTGTTAAAGTACCGGCTATGGCTTCCCGTATGATTGAAGACCCCGTCCAGCACGATGCGAATGCCGTATTCTTTGGCCCTGCAACACAGATGTCTGAACTCCTCTTCCGTGCCGAGAAGCGGATCGATCTTCTCATAATCTGCCGTATCGTACCGATGGTTGGAATACGCCTGGAAAATCGGATTCAGATAAATCACGCCGACGCCGAGATCGGCGAGATACGGCAGTTCTGCTTCGATTCCTTCCAGATCTCCTCCGAAAAAATCATTGTTTTGAACGATGCCGTTTTCGTCCGGCCCCGCCACAGGATCCTCTCCCCATTTTTCTCTGAAGATCCAAGTCTTGTTCTGTTGCGGAAGCGATTTCTTTCCGGCGCGCCGAAACCGGTCCGGAAAGATCTGGTACATCAAGGCTCCGCGCAGCCAGTCGGGTGTCATAAAATTATTCTTGTAAACTGTTTGCTGATGCACCGGAGTCTCTTCGAGGACCGATCCGTCTGCTTTTTTTGTGCAGAATTTATAAAAAAACAATCCTTCCTCCGGAGAAGTCCATTGCACGCCGATCCGCTTTGCCCCTTCTGCCGTGCGCTCGATCTCCTCGCAGAGCATTTCGCACCAAGGTCCGCCGTCTCGTGCGATCAGGAACCAAATCGGATAGAATGCATCGTAATCTTCGGTTAGAAGAACATTGAAGCTGACATTTTCCGAGCGCATGACCGCACCGGAAGGAGATTTATGCAAGAGCGAGGAAGGATCATATGTGAGCATCGCTGCCTCCGTTTGCCATAGGGGGGACATGCCATATCCTGTCTGCATATTCCAGCACGGCGCGGTCAGCCGAGAATAATCCGGCGCCGGCGATGTTGTGCAACGACATCCTGTTCCATCGCAGGGTATCCCGATATGCTTGATCCACCTTCTGCTGCGCTTCTTTGTAAGAAGCAAAATCCTGAAGAATGAAATAGGCATCCGAATTTTTATGATCACCCGCAGTGAGTGAATGAAACACTTCGGTAAACCGCACGCCGTCGATCTTGCCGGAGAGCAAACGCAGAATCGCAGACAGATCGGCGTCGGATTGCATCAAATTCCAAGGATCGTAGGATCCGCTGCGCACAAGTGCTTCGACTTCTTCCACCGTCATGCCGAACAGGAACATGTTTTCGTTCCCGACTTGACGGAGGATCTCCACATTGGCTCCGTCCAGTGTGCCGACAGTCAGGGCTCCGTTGATCATCAGCTTCATGTTGCCAGTGCCGGAAGCTTCCTTCCCCGCCAGCGAGATCTGTTCCGAAACTTCAGCGGCAGGCATGATCCGTTCGGAAAGAGAGACCGAATAATTTTCAAGAAACACAACTTTCAAGCGGTCCCGAACGGCGGGATCTTTCTCCAACATGCCGGCAATACTGTTGGCCAAGTGGATGATTTCCTTGGCAATGTGGTATCCTGCAGCAGATTTGGCGGCAAAGAAAAACGTCCTGGGACAGAGGTCCGAATTGGGATTTTCTTTGATCTTCAAGTACAAATACAGGATGTGCATCAGGTTCAGCAATTGTCGTTTGTATTCGTGCAGTCTTTTGACCTGTACGTCAAAAACAGAGTCGGCATCCAGGCGGATTCCCATGGTGTTTTCCACATAGGAAGCCAGGTTTCGCTTGTTGGATTTCTTGATTTCACTCAGTCGGCGGAGCACGTTTTTGTCGTCTTCGTACTTGCGCAGCTGTTCCAATTCGGACGCATCCTTTCGGAATCTGCCGCCGATCAGTTCTTCGATCAGGTCGCAGAGTTGCGGATTTGCCTGGCAAAGCCAGCGCCTGTATGCAATCCCGTTGGTGACTCCGGTGAATTTTCCGGGCGTTTCGCGCGCAAAACCGGGAAACAGATCCTTTCGGATGATCTGGCTGTGCAAACCCGATACGCCGTTTACCGTATGCGCCGACTCCACGCAGAGATTGGCCATTCGTATTTGCCCCTTGGCAAGTATCGCCATCTCGTTTCGAAGAGACTCTTCGTTCGGGAAGTTTTGCATCAGGCGGATGTGCTGTCTCCTGTTGATCTCCTGGATCAGCGAATGCAGCCGCGGCAGGGTTTCCCTGAAAAGATCCTCCGGCCAGCTTTCCAGAGCTTCCGGCATGACTGTGTGATTCGTATAGGAAATGCATTGCCTGACTTTATCCCACGCATCGTTCCAATCCATCTCGTACTCGTCCACAAAGATACGAATCAACTCCGGGATCGCCATCGTCGGATGCGTATCGTTGATATGGATCGCCAGCTTATCCTGGAAATTGTCCAGGGTCCCGTACTGTCTGAAATGTTTTTTGACGAGGTACTGCATCGAAGCGGAAATAAAAAAGTATTGCTGCTTCATGCGGAGCAATTTCCCTTCCCGATGGGCGTCTTCGGGATACAGGATTTTAGAAATCACTTCGGCCATATGTTTTTCTTCCATGGACTGCAGGTATTTCCCTTCCGCAAACAACTTCATGTCGATGGTAATGGGCGATGTGGATTCCCACAGTCGAAGTGTGTTCAGCAAGGGACTGTCATAGCCGGTGATCAGCATGTCGCGCGGCAGCGCTACGACAGTCGTGTACCCCTTGTGCGTGACCTTCAGCTTCCCTTCCGTCGTCCACGCTTCCTCCAGTTTCCCGCCAAAGCGCACTTCTTCGAATTCATCGTCTTTCGGCACAAGCCAAACGTCGCCCAGCGTCAGCCAGTCGTCGGGCAGTTCCTCCTGCCTGCCATCTCGGATCTTTTGCTTGAAAATGCCGTATTCATAGCAAATAGACATCCCGTGACCGAAAATCCGCTGCGTAGCCAACGCGTCCAAATAACAAGAGGCCAATCGTCCCAGGCCTCCGTTGCCAAGCCCTGCGTCCGGTTCCATATCCTGAAGCTTCTCCAGGTCGAACCCCAGTTGATCCAAAGCATCCCGAAAAATCTCCGTTACATTGAGATTGAAGAGATTGTTTCGAAGCGAGGTTCCGGGCAGAAATTCCATGGACAGGTATATGACTTCCTTTTCCTCATGACCCGGTTCATCGCAGTGGTGCTTCATCCATTGCTCGGTCATCATATCCCGAAGAACGGAACAGGTTGCTCTGTAAATCTGCTTTTGTGTCGCGGTTTCGGAATCTCGACCGAAGTGACGTTGCAATTTGTCGCGGATCGCTTCTCTGATTTCTGTTGTGGTATGGGTCATATTCATCTATTCGCTCCCTTCCTGTGTTGCCGATATTCGTCCGGAGATTTGTCTGTACAGCGCAATGTATTCTTTGGCGGAACGATCCCAGCCATGATCGCTTGCGAACGCATTGACCGTCATTTGCTTTCGAAGGGAAAGGTCGTTGTAGTATGACAACGCTCTTTGTATGGCGTCCAGCATATCATGGGCATTGATGGTTTCAAAAGTAATACCGTTGCCTTGTCCCGTTTCGGGAGAAAACGGATGGACCGTATCTCTCAAGCCTCCGGTTCTGCGCACGATGGGGATCGTTCCGTATCTCAAGGCAATCATCTGGGAAAGCCCGCAGGGTTCGCTGATCGACGGCATCAGAAAAAAGTCTGCACTTGCGTAGATTCGACTTGCCAGAGAGTCGGAGAATGCGGCTACATACGCAAACCGTCCGGGATGACGCGAAGCAGCTTGACGAAACCGAAATTCATAGTTCTCATCGCCGGTGCCGAGCATCACCACATTCAAGTCCAGCTTCATCATGTCATCCAAAACACTCATCACCAGATCCGGTCCTTTGTGGTGCACCAATCGGGTAACCATACCAATGAGCGGCCTGGAATCACTGAACTCCAGGCCCAGATCTTCAGAAAGCTTCTTCTTGTTGGATTGCTTCAGCGCTGCTGTCTCCGGACCGTAATTTGCCGTAAGATAAGGATCTGTACCGGGATCGTATCCTTCGATGTCGATTCCGTTGAGGATTCCGTGCAGCTTGGCGGCATGCTCCCGGATAACGGGATCCAGTCCAAGCCCAAAGAAGGGATGACGGATCTCTTGGGCATAGGTGGGACTCACTGTTGTCAACGCATCACAACAAACCACAGCACCTTTCATGTAGTTGAGGTTTCCGTCGAGATCCATCAGATTTCTGTGCATCTCAGACAATCCCAACACATCATGGAGCATGCCGTGGTTGAATTTGCCCTGATATTCGATGTTGTGTATCGTGAACACCGTTCGCAAGGAACGATAGTCGGCAAGCCGCTGGTGCGCCACTTTGAAATAGACCGGGACCATTGCGGTCTGCCAGTCGTTGCAGTGTAAAACATCAGGGAAAAAATCAAGCATCGGCAGCAGATCCAAAACCGCTTTTGCAAAAAAAGCAAAACGCTCGCCATCATCATAGGCGCCATAGAGAGCATCTCGGTCAAAATAATACCGGTTATCGACAAAATAGTACGTCACATCGTTTACATAGAGCCTGTACAACCCTGCATACTGCTTTCTCCAGGAAAGCGGTATGACTTTTGCTCCCAGGAAGGTCATTTTCTTCCGCGATGTTTCATCGATTTGTCGATACAACGGTACGATGACAGAAGTTCGAATGCCTTCCCGCGCGACATATTTGGGCAAAGCACCCAGTACGTCCCCCAGTCCGCCGCTCTTTGCATAGGGAGCACACTCCGATGCGATATATAAAATGTGTAACATGAAAACCTTTCTGCAGTCTTGCTATACAATAGACATTTTGGGAAGGACAATCGGATAAGACGGATGTCCGATGACTTCCCGGCCGTCTCGAACGATCACATCTTTGTCCAGAATGGCATGCTCCACTTTCGCATGATCCATAATTTCCGTATCCTGCATGATAATGCTGTCTTTGACCACCGCACCTTTGTCGATATGAACTCCCCTGGAAACCACAGAGTTGATCACGGTACCCAGGATTTGACACCCGTCGGAAATCATGGAATTCTCCACGTAACAGTCGGGTCCGTAAAGCGCAGGCACACTGTCCTTGACTTTTGTATATACTGTCTCCTGAAACACTTTTGAAGCAAATTCCGGATCCAACATCGCTCTGTTGGCTTCCATATAAGTCGAAATCGTGCTGATCTCAAGCAGATGGCCGCAGTATTCGTATCCGAATATTTTCAGGGTCGGTGCAAGCCTTTTCAGGATATCATTGTATAGATCATATCGTTGATGCGATGTGGCATCCGCAATGAGGGATTCCAAGAGCGTCTTTCGAATGACGCATACATCAATACACCAGGAACCTTCGCGGTCGGATTGTTCTTCATCAAGAATTTCGACACTCTGCACGCGCTTTTGTTCATCCAGATATACCATGGGAGATCCTTGGGGAATGCGTTGCGTGCCGTTCATCTGATTTGTATACGCAATGGTAATATCCGCGCCGCTGTTCAGATGAGCTTTGATCATATCGCGGTAATCCATGGTATAAAGAATTCTCGAACCCGTCAAAACGACATACTCTGCCATAGACTTTTTGATGGAGTGTAAATGGTTTGCCAGCGCATCGATCGAGCCTTTGTATATTTGGGCGCTGTCGGTCGATTCTTTGTTGGCAAAAGGCGTCAGAACGCGAAGCCCGCCTCGCTTTCGCGACATATCCCACTCTGCCCCGGAACCCAGGTGTTCGATCAGCGAATGATAATTTGTGCGGGCAATCACGGACACCTCGAAAATGCCGGAATTTACAAAATTGGACAGCACAAAGTCGATAATCCTGTATTTGCCGCCGATGGATAATGCCGCCAAGGCACGGTTGCTGGTAAGTTCCCTCAGGTTTTCGCGGTCCGAGTATGAATAAATTAATCCCATATAACTCATAGCAACCTCCTACAGGTTCGAATCCACCACGGAACCGGACTCAACGCGGGATCCGCTCCCGACGGTGACCCGGTCCGCAACGACAGAAATGAGGACAGCGTCCGTGCCATTCGTATTTTCGCCGATCACAGCGCCATCTCCCACAGTGACACCCTCTGCGATGATCGAGTAGTTCACATGGGCATTTTCGTCAATCGTCGTGGAGGACATGACGACTGAATTTTTTACCACAGCACCTTTTTTGATCGTGACTTTCGGGAAGATGATGCTGTTTTCAACCGTCCCTTCGATCGAGCAGCCCTCGGAAACATGTGAATCTTTCATTGTTGCATGTCTGCCGATATATTGGGGCGGGAGGTTTCCGTTTCGCGCGTATATTTTCCACCTTGGATCGTACAATTCCAGGGAAATGTTTTCCTTCAACAGATCCATATTGGCCTGCCACAGCGATTCGATGGTTCCCACGTCTTTCCAATATCCCAGATACTTGTAGGCGAAGAGACGTTTTCCGTCTGCAAGCATAGTCGGTATGATATTCTTTCCGAAATCCTTGCTCGAATGCGGGTCTTCTTCGTCACGAATCAGGTATTCTTTCAACGTCGGCCAATCGAAGATGTACACCCCCATCGAAGCCAAATTGCTTTTCGGCTTTATCGGCTTTTCCTCAAAATCGGTAATGCGGAGATTTTCGTTGGTACTCATGACTCCGAAGCGATTCGCTTCTTCCATGGGCACCTCGATCACCGCAATCGTGCAATCTGCATCCTTTTTCATATGATGATCCAACATCCAGCGATAGTTCATCTTATAGATGTGGTCACCCGAAAGAATGATCACGTAGTTCGGCGAATATTGCTCAATGAAAGGGATATTTTGGTAAATAGCGTTGGCAGTGCCCTTGTACCACTCTCCTTCCTTCCCTCGAACATAGGGAGGCAGGATCCTGGCTCCGCCGTACATCCGGTCCAGATCCCAAGGCTGTCCGTTTCCGATATAGGCGTTCAATTCCATGGGCTGGTACTGAGTCAATACACCGATGGTATCGATGTCCGAATTAATACAGTTGGACAAGGGAAAGTCGATGATGCGATATTTTCCGCCAAAGGGTACTGCGGGCTTTGCAACATCTTTGGTCAATACGCCCAAGCGACTGCCCTGTCCTCCGGCCAACAGCATGGCAACCATGTCTTTTTTCTTGATCAAACTCATGTGTACCTCCCTCCGACGGAACTTTATGCAGAAGCCTCCGCCAAAACCAGAAACGTCAATGCCGGGATCGTGAGACAAACGGAATACTCTTTACCGTCTATTCCCTGCCGGTCTGTACGAATACTTGTAACGAGGTCTCCTTTCCCTCCGAACTCTGTTCGGTTTGATTGAAATATATTCTTGTAGGGTCCTCTGTTTTTTACGCCGAAGCGATAGGCTTTTCGTTCTTCGGCAGAGAAATTGGCAATACAGATCAATGCGTTCCCCTCCAGATCTCTTCGCAGATAGACGATCACATTGTTCGTATGGTCATAGGATTGCAGCCATTCAAATCCCGACCAGTCGTTTTCGATTTGCCACAGCGGAGCGTGCCTCAGGTAAAATCGATTCAGTTCTTTGACATAATTTTTAAATTTTCTGTGCATGTCAAAATCAAGGAGATTCCAATCCAACTCTCCCTCGTAATGCCATTCGTTGAACTGTGCCAATTCGCCGCCCATAAACAACAGCTTTTTCCCCGGATGTGTCCACATATATCCGAGATAAGCTTTCAGATTTTCGAATTTTTGTTCATAGCTGCCCGGCATCTTTGTGATCATGGATCCCTTCATGTGAACGACTTCATCGTGAGACAACGGCAGTATGAAATTTTCCGTAAATGCGTATTCCATGGAAAAAGTAAGCTTGTGATGCGCGTACTGGCGGAAAAACGGATCCGTCTTCATGTATTCCACCGTATCATTCATAAATCCCATATTCCACTTATAATTGAAGCCCAGACCGCCTACATCGGGCGGCAGAGTCACCATGGGCCATGCAGTGGATTCTTCGGCGATCATCATCACGTTGGGGTATTCCGTCAAAATACAGCTGTTGAGCTTTCGAAGGAATGCGACCGCCTCCAGGTTTTCCCGGCCGCCCGAACTGTTGGGCTCCCATTCTCCCTCTTTCCTGTCGTAATCCAAATATAGCATCGATGCCACAGCATCCACACGAAGTCCGTCGATATGAAACTGATCGATCCAGAAAAATGCATTGGAAATCAGAAAACTCTGCACTTCGGTTCGACCCCAGTCGAACACCATGGTGCCCCACCCTTTGTGTTCTTTTTTGGTATTTCCGCTATATTCATAGCAGGCCTCTCCGTCAAACCGGTACAATCCATGGGCATCTTTGGGGAAATGTCCGGGCACCCAGTCCAGGATAACGCCCAGGCCGGCTTGATGTGCGCGGTCGATCAAATACATCAAATCTTCCGGGGTTCCGTAACGGGACGTTGCCGCATAATAACCGGTCACTTGGTACCCCCAGGAACCATCGAATGGATGTTCGGACAGGGGCATCAATTCGATATGGGTAAATTCCATATCGATGAGGTAAGGGATCAATTCATCGGCGAGTTTTCGATAACTGAAAAAATTTCCATCCGGATAGCGCCGCCAAGAACCCGGATGTATTTCGTAAATGCTCACAGGTTGATCGAAAAGCGGCTTCCGGCACCACGCCGTGTCCGCCCAGCGGTAAGTCGACAAATCATATACTTTTGAATTGGTTTGCGGTCTGGTCTCGGCATGAAAAGCATAAGGGTCCGCCCTGAGAAACGATTCGCCGCTCTTTGAGACGATCTCATATTTATAGGCATCATATTGACGCACATCAGCGACAAAAACTTCCCATAAACCCTGATTGCTGATGGGATGCATGGCATCGCTTCGACTCCATCCGTTAAAGTCCCCCTGTACGTAAACAACCTTTGCATGGGGCGCCCACACACGAAACAAGCAACCTTCCCTGCCTTTGTTCGCACACAGATGCGCCCCCATGAATTCATAGGCGCGTCGTGCTGTTCCTTCGTGGAACAAATGGATCAGATAATCGCTGTCTCTGTTCATTCGAGAACCTTCTTACAGCTACAGTTCTTCGCTTTTGAAAAGGCTGTAGTATTCATTGCGCAGAATAGACATCATATGAAGGTTTACGTACATTCCGTTTTTCTTTCCGCCATGCCGCGCCACTCCTTCCCGTTTAAAACCGAGCTTCAAATACAAGGCTTCCGCAGGATAGTTGCCTTCGACAAAATCCAGCGTAACACGCTCCATGTGCAATTGAATAAAGCAGTATTCCAGGATCAACCGCATCGCCTCTTCCCCCAGTCCGCGACGGCGGTGCCTGTCTTCTGCGATATAAATCCGGGTGATGTCCAGAGAATCGTAATCCGGATCGATCCGGCTGATCTGGATCCGTCCGATCGGCTCCCCTGTCTCCTTTAACAGAATCGTCATTTGCAGCCGAGTCTTATCCTGATTGTGCAAAACGAATTGCGGCGCGATGCTGTTGTAATCCCAATCGTCGTTCATCGTGAAACTGGCTCGAACCGACGGCAGCGCTTCCCATTGCGCAAATAGTTTACAGTCTTCAAAAATCGACGTTCTGATCTTAAGTCTGTTGGATTCCATAATTACCTCCTTATTGTCTGATTTGGCCGGTTCAAACGCCCACCAGCAGGATCAAATACAACAATGTAGCCAGCCAGTGTGAAAGGATAACGATGATCATTGAACCGGATTCAACGTATAAGTATCCCCAGGCCACCCGTCTGGCGAAAAATCCCAGCAGACATAGAATCGACGCCCCGTTGTGATACAAAGGCAAGGCCAAAAGCGTCATTCCTGCTGCGGGCAGGATCAGCGCAAAAGCAGCCGGGAAATTTCTTCCGATGTTCAATTGGTAAAAACAGCGCCACGGAACCTCTTCGACTACGGTCAGCAGCAGGATGTACAGCGCCAACGTCGCGGAACCGGAAAAAATCAATTGTCGGTTCAGGACAGACAATGCCTGATAAATATAATCCTCAAAGAAATGGATTCCGATCCATACTTCAGCGAAAATGAAAACAAGCGGGAGCAATGCGATCATCCGATTTTTTTTCTCAGACAGTCCTGCGATTGCCTCTGTCGGAGTCAGGCCGCATACCTGAAGCGTTACATTGCCGAACAAGCAACTTGTAATGACACCCGCAATGCCTGCACCCAGTGCAAGTATATACCATTGCCGGCCAAAAAGCGATGCGATCGCAGCCACAGTCATGGTACTCATCAGTACTTTTACAATTCTGTTCATCGGCGGCTCAATACTCCCTAGGGTTACTATACCGCAAAACGCATTGGGTTTCCACCCGTTTTCCTCCTCGTTCACAAGCTGTTGCTTCAAACCGCCCCACTTCCGTTATTTCAAAATCATTTTCAGAAAATCGATGTGTTTGTGAGGAGGATAGCGGAGCGGAATGTCGATGCGGTTTGATTTTTTGAGTATACTTTTTTTGTGGGAAAAAGTATCGAAGCTCGCCTTCCCGTGGTATTGTCCCATGCCGCTCTCCCCGACTCCGCCGAAAGGCAGATGGATGCTTGCCAGGTGCATCACCGTATCGTTGATACAGCCGCCGCCGAAAGAAAT
>JAAYDG010000104.1 GCA_012729355.1 Clostridiales bacterium | reverse complement strand
GTTCCTTCCTGTGCTCGCCGTATTCCAGTATGCAACCCCAGCCGCCGATATTGTTGTCGTTCTGATTGCCGGAGCAGGCTCCGTCCGTGTAAATATCAATCTGTTTCATAGATCGATTATACCAAATGAGTCGCATTTGTAAAACCGAATTAACGCCCTCGTAACACATCTGTAACACAGACAAGGTATACTCTGAAATGAACCGTACTGTAGACTGGCGAAAAATAGACGGACTCTTGCGGAATCCATGAAATATTTCGGGAAAGGAGGAAAACTGGTTTGAAAAGACTCAGGCAATTCACAGCTGTGCTCTTCGTCGTTCTGATGTTCGGAACGGGCTTTGCGTTTGCCGGCGCCGCCGCGATCGTGAGTCCGGCTTCCAACACCATCATCTATTCGGACAGTCTCCTCGTTTCCGTAAAGGTGACCGAGCCGAAAACCGTCCGGATCACCGCATACGAAGAGAAACAAGCCAGCGGAGATAGTCTCGTTTCTGCGAATGTATCCGCAATTACAGAATCCGATCTCGCCATTATCGCATCGGCCAAAACAGAGGGGACCGCTGCAGAAGGGTCTGCAGATATGGCAACGACAGCTTCTGCGTCCCTCAGCGACGGAAGTACGGTCAAATCCTATACAAGCGTAGCCATGGGAGATACCGCCAGCTATACTTGCAACAGTTCTTTGGGATTTTACACAAAGCAGATCAACGACGTTACACCGGGGCTCTATCGGATACAGGTGGAAACGGTGGATTCCGAAGGGGGCGTCACCGAAGTCGTGCAGAGCATGGTGGCGGTCAAAGCCAAACCTGTGGAGGTAAAGAGCGACATATTCCAGGCGCCTCAGACCGGTGCGCTGCAGTTCCTGCAGACATTGCTCAGGAATATATTCAGATAGGCACGTTCATGAGCCAGAGAAAGACAGACAGGATCGAACACCTTAAGACAGGGATATTGGTAGTATTGTTTTTTACGACAATACTACTTTTATATTTGCTGTGGAGTCTGGATTCCCAGAGCCGTTTTCGTTTGCCGGACATCCTTTCCCAACGGCAGGCTGCGGAAACACCGGAGGCCGAGCGCATGCTCCTTCCGGATCGCGTGATTTATGGCCTGGGGGACGGATCCTATCGTCTGAAGGATTCGGATACGACCGAAACCCTTGAAGAATGCCTTCTGGCACTTCGCGAAATCAGCGGAGAATCAGACGCGTCCATCACGGAGATCACGGCAGAGCAGTATGGGGAGGCAATCCGGGAATATCGTTCATTGGCGATAAACTTTGCTTATGCCATTCCCTATAGGGAATTGTGCGCTCGTTGGGAAATTCCCCGGGTTCAGGGCGCGGAGCTTGTCATCGGAGCGGACACGCTGGCTTTTTCCCAAGCGTCCGCTCAGAGCATTTTTATAGCAGAACGCCGGGAGAACAAATACTATCGCTTATATTCCCAGCGTGATGTGGATCTGTTTTCCGTCATGACGGAGCAAGAAGACCTGTCGAAGTTGACAGCCTGCTACACTGTCGGCACGATTCTCGGCGGCGAAAACGACCGGCTGATCCCATTGTCTGCCGAAAGCAATCTTGTGCCGCTGCGCTGGTACGAAGAATCCGAGGAAACCAGTCAGGATGTGCGCCGCACGCTGGCCGAAGCGCTGTTCGGAGAGAATTTTGACTTTGTCCGGCGCATCACCGATACGTTCGGCAATGTCACATACATGTATGGCTACGGACAAAAAACATTTACGCAACGGGTGGACGGGGTGCTGGAATACAAGAATGAAACATCGGAGGGCGCAGCCGGCGGGTTTTTTCGGGATTTGGAAACGGCGCTGTCCTTTGTGTCGGCCCACGGAACCTGGGGCAGTCTGGACGGGCGGGAACTCCGATTCTTTTTGCGGGACGCCCGGGCGGTTTCTGCGGGAAAACAGGAAGGATATCGATTTTGGTTCGGCGCAAAAATGTTGGATCAGACGATCTACTATGAAAGCGGCGTGCCGATCGAAATCGAAGTGCTGGACGGACAGATCTCATACTACAGAAGAGACGTGATTTCTGTAGAGACCGGCGGAGAAACCTATGGATTCAGGCCGGTCCAGGATCCCGCCAACGTGATCGCCCGCAACTACAATCACATTTACAATGTCATGACCGGAAATATGTTGGCGGTCAACGAAGAAAGCGCATTTGAATACGTTGCGCAGGCTGTGGAGGACATCCGGATGGGACTGGTTCGGATCGCCAATGACGATCGTCTCCGGCCCGCCTGGATCCTGGCGACGGAAAGCGGCCAAGTCTTCTATTTTTCCTTGTACGAAGCGACGCCCATCGGTATGGGCAAATAGGGTCGACGGATAAAATGGACTGGACAAAATCCAAAAATATTATGATAATAGCCTTACTGGTGACCAATCTGATCATCGGTCTGACTTATTATTCGACCATTCGGGAAAAGAGGAAGGAATGGGCCGTTCAGGCTCAGAATACCGCAGTCTATCTGATGGAACAAGGCATTGAGCTGGACGTGGAGATTCCCGATGAACCCCGCAAAATGCCGGTGTTGTTCGTGCGTTTCGAACCTTCGGATCCGGAGGTTGCAGAAGCGCCGGTCTACGATGGGGAGATCCTTGTGGAAAGCACGAGAACGTCCCTGAAAGTCGTCCCGATCTCCCGGGGGGAAAACCGACGGGAGATCATGAGCGCATCCCACGCGTTGCTGAGATATTTGGCGGTCGCAGAGCAACAGGACCGCAAACCGGCTGGCATCAAAGGAATCGAACTGATTTATCTGGTTGATACGGCCGGGTATGATCGGGAGATCAGCGAAGATACGGCGATCCCTGCCTGGAAATTGTCCCTGGGGGACGGAGAGACTTTTTATGTCAATGCATATGGCGAATGATTTATCACGAAGAATACAACCGATGTACACGAAAACTTCACAGCCCGGCGCTAGAATAACAGTGTCCGGGTCTGTTGGCGAAAGAGGACTTCGATGAGCCTGGAAATCTGTTCGCTGGCCAGCGGGAGCAGCGGAAACTGTTATGTGGTCCGGAGCAGAAACACTGCGCTGCTGGTGGATGCCGGCATCAGCGCCCGGCGGATCCGGAACGGTCTTGGCTGCTTGGGTCTGGAGCCGGGCAACCTGAACGGCGTGCTCATCACCCACGAGCACACCGATCACATCAGCGGACTCAAGACGCTCAGCCGAACGGCGGAGCTGAAGATTTATGCCAACGAAGAAACGTTTCGCGGAATGAGGGTCCCGCTGCCGGAGGACCGGTGCCGACGCTTTTCCACAGGCGATGAATTTCAGGTCGGGGAAGTCGGTGTACGCACATTTGCCGTGTCTCACGACACGGCGGATCCCGTAGGCTATTCTTTGAGTTTCCAAGGCCGCCGCATCACCATCGTCACCGATACGGGAATCGTGAACCGGACGTTGATGGAAGAGATCCGCGATGCGGACATTTTAGTGTTGGAATCCAACCACGACGAAAGCATTCTGCGCATGGGCAAGTATCCATGGTTCCTGAAGCAGCGGATCCTCGGCGAACAGGGACACCTGTCCAACGAAGCGGCAGCCCGGGCGCTGGCTGCGGTCCTGCAGGACGAAATGCGCCTGGGACAACAAAAGCGGCGGCGTGTTCTGCTTGCCCATTTGAGCCGGGAAAATAATTTCCCCGAAATGGCCGTGGCAACCGTGGAAAACATTCTGGAAGAAAGCGGTTGTGCCGTAGGAAACGACACACAGCTCATCCCATTGTCCCGAACGGAGATCAGCCCGATTTACAGCGTCTGACGGCGGAATCCGGAAGAGAAACGACAGAAAAAGGGGGAATCGACATGAACGAAGAACTGGAAAGAGTAAACAGAGAACCGAGCAAAGGCAGAAATCAGTTGCTGGCCATCGTCCTGGTTCTGATCCTGGCCTTGGGTGCCGGATTCGGCGGCGGGGTAGCTGCCCTATACTATATGACCGGCGGATTTGATTTCGGGGCGGAAAACGGGATCACAGCCGGAGAAAAGGCGGACATTCAGATCAATGTCCGAGAGGACGTGACCGTCGCCGAGGCGATCGCACAGAAAGTGTTGCCTTCCGTTGTGGGAATCAGTACGGTCACGGAACAGGAAGGGGGATCCTTTTTCGGGTTTGGAAACGGATACAAATACGATGCGCAAAGCGTCGGCACCGGGGTGATCGTTCACGAGAGCGGATACATTCTCACCAATTCCCACGTGGTGAACGACGGCGACACCAAATCCCTTACCGTGAGCCTGTATGACGGAAGCGATGTGGAGGGAACGGTGCTCTGGAGCGATGCCAATCTGGATCTGGCTGTGGTAAAAGTGGAAAGCACCGGATTGACGGCAGCGGAAATGGGAGATTCGGATGAAGTGAACATCGGCGCTTATGCGGCGGCCATCGGCAATCCTTTAGGCCTGGACTTTGAACGCAGCATGTCCCAGGGCATCATCAGCGGGCTGAATCGGTCCATCGATGTGGGCAGCGGCTACGGTTCTTCGGGGATGGAAGGATTGATTCAGACCGACGCCACGATCAATTCCGGGAACAGCGGCGGGCCCCTGCTCAACAGCAGAGGACAGGTGATCGGCATCAATACCGCCAAAGCCGCCAGCGGAGAGGGCATGGGATTTGCGATCCCCATCAATGTGGCCAAACCCATCGTAGAACAGATCATGGACAACGGGACTTTTCTGCGGGCCTACATCGGAATCACCGGGATCGGATTGGAGGAACAAACCTATTACGCCCAGGATGAATTGATGGAAGAATTCGGCACGAGCGAAGGCATCTACGTAGCGTCGGTGCTGCCCGGCGGCGGCGCGGAAGAAGCGGGGCTTCGCGAAGGAGACGTGATCGTTCGTTTCGAAGGCGAAGAAGTGGGGACCATGAACCGTCTGAATACGATGCTGGTGGCCCACCGTCCCGGAGACGAAGTGAGACTTCTGGTATTTCGTGACGGGAAAGAAAAGGATTTCCGGGTGACGCTCACCGACGGAAATACCACACTGTAGCCATGAAGATCACGATACTCTGCATCGGATCGCTGAAGGAGCCCTACTGGCGCGATGCCGTGGCCGAATACGGCAAACGGCTGCGCCGGTTTTGCGCGCTGGAAATACAGGAACTTCCGGAACAAAAATTGCCGGCCAATGCCGGCGCCGCAGAAGAAGCTGCTGTGATAGCGGCCGAAAGCCGGCGGCTTTCGGACAAGATTTCGATTTCTCCCCAGGCCCACGTAATCGCGCTCGATATCCGGGGAACGGAATGGTCTTCCACGGAATTGGCCCACAGGATGTCCGCCTGGATGCTGACGGGAAAGAGCGAGCTGATCTTCCTGATCGGCGGATCTTTGGGCCTTTCTCCCGCGTTGCTGGAACGCGCGGACGATCGACTGTCCTTCTCTCCCATGACCTTCCCGCACCAGCTGATGCGGGTCCTTCTTCTGGAGCAGGTCTATCGCGCCTTTAAAATCAACAACCATCAACCCTACCATAAATAAAACGAAAGAGGCTGTACAGCCTCTTTCTTTATTGCAGTTTTCTGACGGCGTCCAGGTATTTACCCAGCATGCCGATATTTACGTAATAGTACGAATAGTTATCTTTTTTTTGCACGCGAACCAATTCGGAAAAGATCAGCTTCTTGATGTGTTGAGAAATGGTGGCCTGAGAGTACTCAAAAGCACTCACAACGTCCTTGTTGCAGACCGGCTGTCGGCTGCGGTTGGCATTGTAGATGTAGCGAAAGATCCGGACACGTGCCGGATGCGCCAGGGCGTCGGACGCTTTTGCGATGAGCAGGACCTCTTCTTCGGGCCACAGGTCGGATTCTTTTCTGATACGCATGGATATTCCTTTTCTCGTTTCGTCGTTGGGGCTGCGAGGAAATTATAACGGAACGAAGCGAAAAAAGATAGTCTAAACCCGCAGGATAGGGTATGCTTGATACAGACAAAACTTTTGCGTAAAGTGCCCAATATTTTGCGGGGCGGGAGAATCATGAAAAGCAGAGAGTACCAAATGGTGCTGCAAATCATTTTGCAGCTGTTGGACGAAGGGGTCCATGTGGTAGATCCGGAGGGGAACAGCGTCATTTACAACAAGGCCATGGCCCAGTTGGAAAAGATGGATCGCAAGGATGTGCTGCGAAAACCGTTTGCGGAAGTTTTCCGGAACCTGAAAGCGGAAAACAGCACGTTGCTTCAAGCTTTGGAACACGGGAGAAGCACCTGGCGACAGGAACAGACCTATTTGAATAAAGACGGTCGGGAGATCACCACGGTGAACACCACAGTGCCGGTCCTGGACGGGGAACGGATGGTGGCAGCGGTGGAGATCGCCAAGAACATCACCGATATCCAGCGGATGAGCGACACGATCCTCGAACTGCGAAAGGAAATCGACGACCCCAAGAGATCCAAACAGAAACGCATTCGAAAATATAACTTTTCCAATCTTCTCGGAGAAAACCGGGAATTTCTTCAAACGATCGCTCTTGCGAAAAAAGCAACTCGAAGTTCCGCATCCTGTATCATTTACGGAGAAACGGGCACGGGGAAGGAACTGATTGCTCAGAGCATCCATTTTGACAGCACAAGGAAGGACAAACCGTTCCTGGCTCAAAACTGCGCTGCCGTCCCGTCCAGTCTGTTGGAAGGGATCCTCTTCGGTACGGCGAAAGGCGGATTTACGGGCGCGGTGGACCGGGCCGGACTTTTTGAACAGGCCGACGAAGGGACATTGTTGCTGGATGAGATCAATTCCATGCCTTTGGAGCTTCAGGGAAAACTGCTTCGGGTATTGCAGGAGAACTATATCCGACGAGTAGGCGGGACCCGGGACATCCCTCTGGACGTTCGCATCATCGCCACCATCAACGAACCGGCGGAAGAGCTGCTGGCTTCCGGCCGTCTCCGGAAAGATCTGTTTTATCGGATCGCCGTCATTCAGATCCATATCCCGCCCCTGCGGAACAGACGAGACGATATCGTCCCTCTGGCCGAAAAATTGATAGAAAAATACAACCGGAAATACGGAAAACAGGTGTGGATGTTAGCCCGGGAAGCGAAAGAGAAACTTCTGTCCTATGATTATCCGGGAAACGTGCGGGAGCTGGAAAACATCATCATGTCTGCGCTGTCCATGATGGATGACGAGGAGCACGTGCTATTGGCCGAGGATTTGATCATCAATCGGAGAAAAGCGCTTCCTGCCCAGGATGTATTTACGCTGGGGGACGGCGGCCTGGAGGAATATCTTGCGCGCATCGAACGGGAAATGATCGAAAACGCCCTGGTGACCAGCGGCGGAAATATTTCCAGGGCAGCGGACAGCCTGAAGATCAAAAGGCAAACGCTTCAGCACAAGATCAAAAAATATCGATAAACGCAAATATATTTGCGATGAATGCAAATATATTTGCGGTATAATTGCGCAAAACCTCAATATCTGCAACCTTCTGCCCCATGAATACACAAAATGTATTTGGCATGCTTCTTGCTTTATTATATAGCAGTATGAATTGTTATCGATGGAAGTCATGGATAAACGCAAAGCTTCTGAAAGAAACGGAGGAATATCATGGAAAACGTAAAAGTCATTATTTGGGGATTGGGTGCCATGGGCGGCGGAATGGCCGACATGCTCCTGAAGAAAAAAGGTGTTGATATTGTCGGTGTCGCCGGCAGAGGTGCCAAACTGGGCAAATCGATGTACGACTATATCAAAACACCCAAAGGGGATCGTCCCGACGTGATCATCGGGACGCCGGAAGAAGTCATTAAAAAAGGCGCGGCCGATGTGGTCCTGACTTGTACAGACTCCTTTACCCGTACGGCGTTCGACCGTCTGAAGTTCGTTCTGGAGCAAGGGATCAACGTGGTTTCTTCCGCAGAGGAAATGTCCTATCCCCAGGCGCAGGAACCGGAGCTGGCCAAGCAGCTTGACGAGATCGCCAAGG
>JAAYDG010000103.1 GCA_012729355.1 Clostridiales bacterium | reverse complement strand
TCAAAGTCGGATGCTGCCATCGACTTTTCCAAATCGGCGGAAGAGATCTGCGCCCTGGTGCGCGGCATGTACTCCCGGCCGTGTGCCTGGACAAACTATGAAGGAAAGATAATGAAAATACACGAAGCGGTGCCCGGCGGGTGCAAGGGGAGCCGGCCGCCGGGGATGATCCTGCGGGCTGACCGAGACGGGATCGTCGTATCCTGCGGAGACGGAAGCGTGGTGTTGAAACGCGTACAGATGCCCGGGAAGAAGGCCATGGACGCCGCAGAGTATCTTTTGGGAAACAAAATTGAAATAGGCGCGTTTTTAGGGTAGAATATCTGATAATGAATCAATGATTCAACGATGGAAAGGGGATAACAAATGGGATACTATACTTCGATGATCGTACTGATCCCGGCCATTCTTTTTGCAATGTACGCCCAGGGAAAGGTCTCATCTGCGTACAGACGATACGCCAACGTACGAAATACGACCGGTATGACCGGAGCGCAGGTGGCCAGGATGATACTGGATACCAACGGACTTTCCGATGTGCCGATTCAACGGATCCCGGGAAATTTGACGGACAACTACAATCCGCTTCAGCGAACGATGAATCTGTCGGATGCTGTGTACAGCACTCCGTCGGTGGCATCCATCAGCATTGCGGCCCACGAAGCCGGCCATGCGATCCAGCACAGCACCGCCTATGCGCCGCTGAAATTTCGTAACGCCATCGTTCCGGTGGTCAACATCGGATCCATGGCCGCCTGGCCGCTGTTGTTCATCGGCTTGATCATCGGTCCGGGGATGGGGGACGTTTTGTTTAATCTGGGTGTCGTCCTTTTTATGGGCGTCGTCATATTTCATCTTGTGACGCTTCCGGTGGAACTGGATGCCAGCAAGCGTGCGATCGCTCAACTGGTAGCTGTCGGCGCCGTCTCGACACAGGAGGAATCCGTTGCGGCCCAAAAAGTGCTGAGCGCCGCTGCGCTTACGTATATCGCCGCGCTTGCCATGGCGGTTGCCAACTTGCTCAGGATTTTCCTGATGCGGCGCAATTAAGTGGCGATGGATCAGGATCGACATGCCGCATATCTGATACTGAAAGACGTGCAGACAGAAGAGACCTATTCAAATCTGGCCGTCAACCGGCATGTTCGGAATCCCGGCGTCCGGGCCCCGGCCTTTGTGCGGGAGCTGGCTTACGGGGTGCTCCGAAATCAATTGCTCCTGGATTACAACATCGATCATTTGCTGCGTGATCCGAAAACCCGACTGAAGCCGGGTCTGCGCATATTGTTGCGGATGGGACTCTATCAGCTCATAGGGATGGACGGCGTGTCCGATTATGCGGCTGTGGACGAGACGGTCAAGTTGGCCGGCCGTTTTTTCAAAGGACAGAGAGGGTTCGTGAACGGCGTGCTTCGGGCATTTGTGCGAAGCGGCAAAAGCATCGTGCTCCCGGATCCGGCGGACGAAATCTTTTATCTCTCCGTTCGGTATTCCTGCCACGCGGAGATCGTTGCGATGTGGCTTCGTGCCTACGGAACAGAGACGGCGCGTGGGCTTCTGGAAAGCAGCCGGAACGTTCCGCCGCTGACGCTGCGAACGAATCTGCTGATGATTCGACGGCCCGAACTGATGGAGGCGCTCGTTGCGGAAGGATTTGCGCCCGAGGCGGGACGTTTGACGGAAACGGCGGTCTGTCTGGACGGAGGAGAGATCCTGTCCGGCGATCTGTATCGGGGGGGATTTTTTTCCGTGCAGGATGAGAGTTCCCAACTGGCGGTTCAATTGCTCGACCCACGGCCGGGAGATTGCTTGTTGGATCTTTGTGCCGCACCGGGAGGAAAATCCTGCGCTGCCGCAGAACATATGATGAACCGCGGCAATATCTGCTCTTATGATATTCATGCCGAAAAACTCCACAGGATCAGCGACGAGGCAAAGCGCCTGGGCATCGCCATCATAGAGACATCGGCCGGAGACAGCAGCAGGTACGATCCGACATTGGATTCCGTTGCTGATTGCGTGTGGGTGGATGCGCCCTGCAGCGGGTTGGGCGTGGTGCGCAGAAAACCCGAGATCAAACTGCAACCCTTCAAGAAAAAAGAGGAAGCGCTCAGGAAGATCCAAACAGAATTGCTCGCAGTGGCCGGGAAGTACGTCAGGCAAGAGGGACGTCTTCTGTACACCACATGCACCGTGAATCCTGCAGAGAACGAAGAAGTGACAGACGCTTTTCTGGCAGCGAATCCCGAATACAAAAAAGAAGAGCAGGTGCAGCTGCTTCCTTCTGTTCACGGAACCGATGGTTTTTATATCTGTCTAATGAGGAGGCAGAATGATCAGTGTAGGATTTAAAACCGACAGAGGTGTGCGCAGAGAAGGGAACGAAGATGCGCTGTTCGTCCTGCCTCAGCAGCAGTTGTATATCGTAGCCGACGGTGTCGGCGGACATAATTCGGGCGAACTGGCCAGTCGCATGGCGGTCGGATATATCGCGCAGTACGTGGCGCTGCATCCGTTGTCGGATGTGAGCGGAAAGTCCAATCTGCGAAGATATTTTGAAAAATGTTTCTCGGGAGCCAATGAACTCATATACAAGAAGGCGCAGCGGGAAGGCGAAAACGAAGGAATGGCCACGACTGCAGTCCTTTGCTATTTGAAAGAAGGCGTGGCGTATGTGGTGAATGTGGGCGACAGCCGCGCGTATCTGATACGAAAAGACAGCATACGGCAGATCACGGAAGATCATACCTGTGTGCAGTCGCTGATCAAATCGGGTCTGCTCAGCAGGGAAGAAGCCATGGCGCATCCGGATCGCAACATGATCACCCGTGCCATCGGCGGCGAACCTGATGTGGTGCCGGATTTTTTCCGGTTTGACACCGCTCCCGGAGATATCATTCTTCTCTGTACCGACGGATTGTACGGAGAGATAGACTCGGAGCGGATTTTCGCGCTGAGCACGAGCACCCAAACGATGCACCGCCTGGCTACGGAACTGGTAGAAGAGGCAAATCAGCGAGGCGGGAAAGACAACATCTCCGTCATCTGCATCAAGATACAGTAACGGGAGGAACGGAACGTATGGGAAGCAGAATACTGGCCGGCAGATATGAGTTGGCGGGAAAAATCGGGGAAGGCGGAATGGCTGTCGTTTTCAAGGCGAGGGACAGACTGCTGAATCGCCATGTGGCGATCAAGATCCTGAAGCCGGAATTCACCAAAGATCTGGTGTTCATCGAAAGTTTTCGGAGAGAATCCCAAACCGCCGCCGGCTTGGTCCACCCCAACATCGTGAATGTCTATGATGTGGGGAAGGAAGGAAATATCTATTATATCGTCATGGAACTGATCGACGGCAAGCCACTGTCTCAAATCATTCGAGAGGAAGGGGCGCTGGATCCCCGCCGGGCCACCACGATCGCCCGGCAGGTAGCCTCTGCCCTTGCCGCCGCCCATAAACATCAATTGATCCATCGGGATGTAAAACCCCATAACAT
>JAAYDG010000102.1 GCA_012729355.1 Clostridiales bacterium | reverse complement strand
GCTGCGATCCCGCCGTTGCCCGGCAGGGCATATATTTTTTCTACGTCAGGGTTTTCCTTGATTTTGCGGATCAACGCGTGTTCCCGCCCGCCTCCGCCGATGACCATGATCTTCATCTCGATTCCTTTCGCCTTTCGTTAATGGTGAAACAGCCGCAGCCCTGTAAAGCACATGACCATGCCAAGCGCGTTGCAGGCCTCGATCACCTGGGGATCCCGGATGGACCCGCCGGGCTGGGCAATATAGGACACCCCGCTGGCCGCGGCGCGACGAATATTGTCTTCGAAGGGGAAGAATGCGTCGCTGCCCAGCGCCACACCCCGGACTCCGTCCAGATACGATCTCTTTTCGCTTGCTGTCAATGGCTCCGGTCGGAGGGAAAACACGTTCTGCCAGGCGCCTTCGCTCAGGATTTCATCGCTGTTTTCCGATAAATACACGTCGATCGCATTATCTCGCACCGGGCGGCCGATCCCCTCAAGAAACGGCAGCGCCAACACCTTCTCGTGCTGCCGCAGATGCCAAAGATCCGCTTTGCCGGCCGCCAGCCGGGTGCAGTGGATCCGGGACTGCTGTCCCGCTCCCACGCCGATGGCCTGGCCGTCTTTGGCAAAGCAGACGGAATTGGACTGGGTGTATTTGAGCGTGATCAGGGCAACGATCAGATCTCGCAGGGCCTCCGCAGGCAGCTGTTTGTTCTCCGTGACCACATCGTTCAGCATTTCCCGGTCGATCCGGCAATCGTTCCGCCGCTGGCGGAACGTGACGCCGAAGACCTGCTTGCTCTCTTCCGTCCCAGGCACATAGGACGGATCCATCCGCAAAATCGTATAATTCCCCTTTCGCTTTGTTTTCAAAAGCGCCAAAGCCTCCGGCTCATATCCGGGCGCAAGGATGCCGTCGGACACCTCCGGCAGGATCAGCCGGGCGGTGGCGATGTCGCAGGGGTGGCTCAGCGCGATAAAATCCCCGAAGGAAGACATCCGGTCCGTGCCCCTTGCCCGGGCATAGGCACAGGCCAGCGGCGAGCTGTTCACGCCGGATATGCCGTCGGCAAAAACTGCCCGAAGCAATCCTTCCGGCAACGGGATTCCCACAGCGGCGGAGGTAGGACTCACGTGTTTGAAGGACGTGGCGGCAGGCAACTCCAGCGCTTCACTCAGTTCCTTCACAAGCTGCCAACTGTTCAGGGCATCCAGCAGATTGATGTATCCGGGCCGGCCCGACAGGACTTCAAAGGGTAGCGCTTCGCCGTCATCCATCAACACGTAGGCAGGCTTCTGATTGGGATTGCAGCCGTATTTCAGTTCCAGTTCTTTCATCGCTTTCTCCTCTTTATCGCCCGTGTCGATTGATCATTACGTTTTGCGTCTTTCTTGTGGCAAAATCTACGCTGCGCACATACAGGGAAATCTTATTATCCGGGTCCAGACGCTCCCACAGATCCCGGGCAAAGCCTTCCGCATCGCCGGGAATATCGATGCGCACCGGCTCGCCTTCGAAGGAAGGAAGCGGCGCGCCGTCCGTCACATACGTGGAAATGAAATGTCCGGTCCCCGGCAGCATCGGATAGGAAAACGTCTGACGCAGGCAGCCCGTTCCCTCCGGATCCGCGCTTTTAAGGATGCTCAGGCGGTAGCTTTTCGCCCCGCCGTTCGTCCATTCCGCCAGACCGCTGATCCTGGGCGTAAAGTTGGGTCCGTCGGGTTCAAAGCACCGGGTTTCCAACGCTTGCTCAAAAGTTTCGCCCCGCTGCAGGGCATCGAAGATCGTATCGGTCTGATCTCCGTTGGTCAGGATGAGACGGTACCGGTCCGGCCGGACCAGCACCCGGAGCGGCGCATAGATGATCAGGGCAGGATCCTCCACCTTCGACGGGTCGAAGGGCCGGGTGAACAGATCCTGTTCTTTTTCTTCAAAGACGCGATTCCGGCTGTTGGCGCTGCGGCCCATGATAAAATAGACAAAAACCGCCTTTTGTCCATTCGGCGCGCACCCCATGGCGAGGCCTCTTCCCGGATAGGGGTTGCCGGCCAGCAACGCAGGCAGAGATCGTTTCTCAAATCGGTTCATCATGGGCTTTGCTCCGTTTCTCTTTCAGCAGCTGTGCTGCCACCATTTCCGCCGCCCGGGGCAGCAGGATCCATTCCGCTTCTTCCATGACCCGCTGTTGCAACGATTGGGGAGTATCGTCTTCCCGGACTTCCACCGCCTTCTGCAGCAGGATCTTTCCGCCGTCGGGGATCTCATTTACCAGATGTACCGTAGCGCCGGTCACCTTGACGCCATAGGCCAGGGCTGCCTCGTGGACCCGCAATCCGTAATACCCTTCTCCGCAGAAAGAAGGGATCAGCGCAGGGTGCACGTTGAGGATCCGGTCCGGATATTTTTTAACAAAATCCGGGCTCAGGATGCACAGAAATCCTGCCAGAATCACCAGATCGATCTGTGCCCGGTCCAAGACACTGTGAAGTTCCTCCTCAAAAACGGCTTGCTCCACCCCTTTGCGTCTCACGACCACAGCTTCGCAGCCGCTCTTCTCGGCACGCTCCAACCCGTAGGCGCCTTCTCTGTCCGACACCACCAATACGATGCGCCCGCTTGTGAGCGTGCCGGCGGTCTCCGCGTCCAGCAAGGCCTGGAGATTCGTTCCTCCGCCGGAGATCAATACGGCAATGCGTATGGACATCTGTGGATTCAGCAAAAGATCACTTCCTTTTCTCCCGTGACCACTTCCCCGATCACCCGGGCCTCCAAGCCTTCCTCAGCCAGCGCACGCAGAGCTTCTTCTGCGTCTTCCGCAGCCACGATGGCCGTCATGCCCACGCCCATGTTGAAGGTGTTGAACATGTCCCGCTCCGGGATATGTCCGGTCCGGCGGATCAGCTCGAACACCGGCGGGATCTCCAGGGACGCGCCCCGAATCTTCGCCGCCATCCCGGCAGGGAGACTTCGGGGAATATTCTCATAAAATCCGCCTCCGGTGATGTGGGCCAGGGACCGTACGCTGACACGGGAAAGCAATTCCAGCACCGGCCGCACGTAAATGCGGGTGGGCTCCAGCAGTACGTCACCCAAAGTACGGCCTTCCAAAGCTTCCAGCGGGGCGTTCAGGTCTGCATGTTCCACATCCAGGGTTTTGCGCACCAGAGAATACCCGTTGGCGTGGATCCCGGAAGACGGAAGACCCAGGATCACATCGCCGGGCCGCACCCGCTCTTTGTCCAGAATACGGCTCCGGTCCACCAATCCGACGGAAAACCCTGCCAGATCGTATTCCCCGTCCTGGTAGAATCCGGGCATTTCCGCCGTCTCGCCGCCGATCAGGGCGCAACCGGCTTGCACGCAGCCATCGGCGATGCCGCCCACGATCTCCGCTACTTTTTCCGCCACATTCCGCCCCAGAGCAATATAGTCTAAAAAGAAGAGCGGTCTGGCGCCGCAGCATATGACATCGTTGACGCACATGGCCACACAGTCGATGCCCACGGTGTCGTGGCGATCCATCAGGAACGCAAGCTTCAGCTTCGTCCCCACGCCGTCGGTGCCGCTCACCAGGATCGGCGCAGAAATGCCCTTCAGATCAGGTGCGAACAGACCGCCAAAGCCGCCCAGGCCTTCATCGGCCCCGGGGATCATGGTCCTGGCTACGTGCTTCTTCATCAGTTCCACAGCCCGATATCCTTCCGTGATATCCACGCCGGCTCTTTTATAGCTGTCACTCTGACTCTTGTTCATCGGTTGTTCCGTCCTTTTTTTCTTGCTTATTCTCGGAAATCTTGCCCTCGAAGCGCATTTTGCTGTGGTGGGTGGGGATCTCCGTCGGATATTCCCCGGTAAAACAGGCGGAACAGCAGCCGCCTACGGCGCTGTCCCCCAGAAGTTTGGGCAGATCCGCCGGATCCAGATACCCCAATGAATCGGCGCCGATCATGGCGCGGATCTCCTCCACGCTGTGCTTGCAGGCGATCAGATGTTCCCTGGAATCGATGTCGGTGCCGTAATAGCAGGGGTTGAGAAACGGCGGCGCCGAAGAGCGGAAATGGATTTCCGTGGCGCCTGCATCCCGGAGCAGGCCCACGATGCGGGCGCTGGTGGTGCCGCGCACGATGGAATCGTCGATCAGCACCACCCGTTTGCCCCGTACAGTCTTCGCCAGAGGATTGAGTTTGATCCGCACTTTCGCCTCCCGGGATTTCTGGCCCGGGGAGATGAACGTCCTGGCGATGTATCGGTTTTTGATGAAGCCCACCCCGTAGGGGATCCCGGATTGCTTCGCATAGCCCAAAGCCGCATCCAGACCCGAATCCGGCACGCCGATCACCACGTCCGCATCCACCGGATGGGCCAGAGCCAGGCAAGCGCCGGCCCGAAGCCGGGCTTCGTGGACGGAACAACCGGCGATCACCGAGTCGGGACGGGCAAAGTAGATCAGTTCAAATACGCAGAACCGGCTGGGTTTCTTGCCGCAATGATCCTTGATGGAACGGACGCCGTCCTTTTGGAATACCACGATCTCGCCGGGAAGAATGTCCCGCACCATAGTAGCGCCCACGGCGTCCAGGGCGCAGCTCTCGGAGGCTACGATGTACGTTCCGTCTTCCGTCTGCCCGTAACACAGGGGACGAAATCCGTGTTCATCCCGGACCGCCACCATCTTGGCCGGAGACATCACCACCAGGGAGTAGGCGCCCGTCAACCTGTCCATGGACCGATTCACCGCATCTTCGATGGAACCGCACTTCATTCGTTCGCGGGTGATCACATGAGAGATGACTTCCGTGTCGCTGGATCCGTGGAAAATCGATCCCGACTCCTCCAACTCCGTGCGCAGTTCAAAGGTATTCACCAGGTTGCCGTTGTGAGCGATGGCCATGCGCCCCTTCGTGTGATTCACCACGATGGGCTGGCAGTTGGCCCGGTCGTTTCCGCCGGTGGTCCCGTACCGGGTATGGCCTACGGCCATATTCCCCTGGCCCAACTTTTCCAGCTCTCCCCTGGAGAAAACATCTTCGACCAGTCCCAGATCTTTGTGGGTGCGAAAGACGCCGTCGTCGTTGACGGTGATGCCGCAACTTTCCTGACCTCTGTGCTGCAGGGCGAAAAGCCCCAAATACGCCAGATCCGCCACGCCGTTGCTCTCCGGACTGAAGACGCCGAATACGCCGCACTCTTCGTGAATTTCATTGAACATGTCTTTTCTCCCGCTTTGTTTTCCGCTATACATCCAGCAATCGGCGAAGGATTTCCCGATAGGCGCCCTCCACCTGTCCCAGATCTCTCCTGAAACGATCTTTATCGAGCTTTTCGTTTGTGTCCGCATCCCAGAATCGACAGGTGTCCGGAGAGATCTCGTCGGCCAGCACGAGCGTTCCCCCCGCTGTCTTTCCGAATTCCAGTTTAAAGTCCACCAGGCGAATGCCGGCTTCCGCCAGATACGCCGTCAGGATCTCGTCGATCCGCAGGGCATAGGCTTTGATGATCTCAAGTTCTTTTTCCGTGGCAAACGCAAGGGCCAGGATGTGATCCTCGTTGACCATGGGATCTCCCAGCTCGTCGTTTTTATAGGAGAATTCCAGCACGGGCTTTTTCAGTTCCAGGCCTTCCTCCAGGCCCAATCTTTTCGCCATGGATCCTGCGGCGAGATTCCGCACGATCACTTCCAGGGGAATGATCCGCACCCGTTTGACGAGGGTCTCCCGATCATCCAATTCCCGGACGTAATGCGTCGGGATGCCCCGGGATTCCAGAAGATGCATCAGATGGTTCGTCACCCTGTTGTTGACGGCGCCCTTGCCGGCGATGGTTCCTTTTTTCAGTCCGTTGAACGCCGTGGCGTCATCCTTATAGCGGACGATACAGTAGTCCGGGTCCTCCGTGGCGTAGACGATCTTTGCCTTGCCTTCGTAAATCTGCTCTCTCTTGTCCATGATTGTCTCCCCGGTGTGTTTCTTTTACTCGCCGAAGCATTGGGCGATGGATCTGTCTTTTTCCGCTGCCTCTTCGGCGGCCGTTATTCTGGCATTTTCCAGTTTTTCGGCCAAACCCCCCTCTTCCACGGCAAGGATCTGGATCGCCAGCAGCGCCGCGTTGGCACCTCCGTTGATGGCTACGGTGGCCACCGGAATGCCCGAAGGCATCTGCACGGTGGAAAATAAAGCGTCAAGTCCATCCAATTCGGAAGACTTGACGGGCAGCCCGATGACGGGCAGGGTGGTGTTGGCGGCCAGGGCGCCGGCCAGATGAGCCGCTTTTCCGGCGGCGGCGATCAGAACGCCGTAGCCTTCGCTTCTGGCAGATGCTGCGAAGGTCTGGGCCGCCCGGGGCGTCCGATGGGCCGAAAGCACCCGCACACAAAAGGGAACTTCGTACGCCCGGAGTACCTCCAGGGCTTTTTCCGCCACGGGCAAGTCGCTTGCGCTGCCCATGACCACTGCGATTTTTTTCATTCGAATCCTCTCCCCGCCAATAAATAAAAGGGCAGTCCTCCGGCATCACAACGATTGCCACACAGGACTGCCCAGACGGTCGGCATTTGTTTTCTGCTTTTTGCTCCCTTGTGGTAGCCACTGATCCGTCAGTCACAAAAAACATTTCAATTGTACGTTGATTATACCGTGGACCGGTCGTCTCTGTCAATACAAATCCCGCAGCGAACTGCGGGATGATTGCATGTCTGTATGGATTTGCAAGACTATCTCTTGCTGAATTGGGACGCTCTTCTGGCCTTCTTTAAGCCGTACTTTTTCCGCTCGATCATTCTGGGATCCCGGGTCAGGAAACCGGCTGCCTTCAGGGCGCCGCGGTTTTCGGGATCCGCTTCCACCAGCGCTCTGG
>JAAYDG010000101.1 GCA_012729355.1 Clostridiales bacterium | reverse complement strand
TGCCGGGACATCGCCGGAGAACTGGGGCCGATCGATGTGCTGGTGAACAACGCCGGCACAGCCGAGTCTGCTCAGTTTCAGGATATCGAAGAGGAAGACTGGAACCGCATCCTGGAAACAAATCTCAAGAGCGCCTACCTGTTGACCCGAGCTGTCCTGCCCGATATGATCGCCCGCAAGCGAGGCTGCATCGTGAACATCGCCTCAGTATGGGGGCAAGTGGGTGCGTCCTGCGAAGTCCACTATTCCGCCGCAAAGGGAGGCTTGATCGCCATGACCAAGGCCCTGGCCAAAGAAGTGGGGCCCTCCGGGATCCGAGTGAACTGTGTGGCGCCCGGCGTGATCGATACAGCCATGATCCGGGGCCTGGACGAGGCTACGCGACGTGCCCTGGCGGAAGAAGCGCCTCTGGGTCGCTTGGGCCGGCCGCAGGACGTGGCCGGGGCCGTGCTGTTTCTCACCGGCGAAGACGCTTCCTTCATTACGGGACAGATCCTGGGCGTCAACGGCGGCCTGGTCATATAGCATAAAAAGCGCGGCTTCCGCATCTGCGGAAGCCGCGTGGGCAACCGGACTTACGACTGCAGACAGGAGCGGATCAATTCCCGGAACAGGGGGTGCGACCGGTTCGGTCTGCTTTTAAATTCCGGATGGTACTGCACGCCCACAAAAAACCGGTTGGCCGGAATCTCCACGGCTTCTACCAGGTGGCCGTCCGGAGATGTGCCGCTGATCAGCAAGCCGGCTGATTCTGCTTCTTCTCTGTAATCGTTGTTGAACTCGTATCGATGCCGGTGCCGTTCCCGGATCACGTCTTCTCCGTAAGCTTGATGCATCTTGCTGCCGTTTCGGATATGACAGGGATAGGAACCCAGCCGCATGGTCCCGCCTTTCGGAATATTTCCCATCTGATCGGGCATCAGATCGATGATGGAATGGAGCCCCTCCGGTGCGAATTCTCCGGAGTTGGCATCCACATAGCCCAGGACATTGCGTGCAAATTCGATGCAGGCGATCTGCATGCCCAAACAGAGCCCCAGATACGGGATATCCTGCTCCCTGGCATATCGCGCCGTCTCGATTTTTCCCGGAATGCCCCTGCTGCCGAATCCACCGGGAATCACAATGCCGTCTGCGCCTTTCAAGCGTTCCGCCACGTTCTCCGCAGTAATTTCTTCCGAGTCGATCCAGCGGATTTCCACATGCGCACCGTTTTCGAATCCTGCGTGATGAAGGGATTCGGCCACGGAAAGATAGGCGTCGCGAAGCCGGATGTACTTGCCGACCAAAGCGATGACCACCTTGTGCGGCCTGCTGTCGATACGATGCACCAGAGCTGTCCATTCTTCCAAGTCGCAGGAGCCCGGATCCAGTCCCAGTTCCCGACAGACGACCTCCGAAAATCCTTGTGCTTCCAAGAGGAGCGGCACTTTGTACAAGCTGTCTGCCGTCATGTTTTGAATCACGCAATCCCGCTTGACGTCGCAAAACATGGCGATCTTGTCGATGGTGTCCTCCTGAATCGACCCTTTGGAGCGGGTGACGATGATGTCCGGAAGCAGGCCCGAAGCCCGCAGATCCCGGACAGAGTGCTGGGTCGGCTTGGATTTGTACTCTCCGGATCCCTCCAGTTCCGGCACCAGCGTCACGTGGATCAAAAGACTGTTTCCCCGGCCGGCTTCCCGCTGGACTTGCCGTACCGCTTCCAGGAACGGCTGACTCTCGATGTCTCCCACCGTGCCGCCGATCTCGGTGATCACCACCTCTGCTTCGCTTTTTTTCCCTGCGCCGCGGATAAAGGCTTTGATCGCATCCGTAATGTGGGGAATCACCTGGACAGTCTGTCCCAAAAACGCACCGGAGCGCTCTTTTGTCAGCACATCCAGATACACACTGCCGGTGGTCAGATTCGCGTGCCTGTCCACATTTTCATCCATAAACCGTTCATAGTGCCCCAGATCCAGGTCCGTTTCTCCGCCGTCTTCGGTGACGAACACCTCCCCGTGCTGATAGGGACTCATCGTCCCGGGATCCACGTTGATGTAGGGATCCAGTTTCTGCGCGGCGACGCGAAATCCCCGCTGCTTCAGCAGTCTGCCCAGGGATGCGGCTGTGATCCCCTTTCCCAATCCGGATACCACGCCTCCTGTCACAAAAATATACTTAGTCATCGCCATCGCCTCCTTCGATACGCAGTTTGAAGCACGCAAAAACGGCTGTTTGAAGAGTGTAGGATACAGAGTGCTACACCTCCAACAACCGCCCGATACGTGCTTCTCTATTCAATTACAGGAAACAGAGTATTCCATTGAACGCTCTTTGTCAAGGATCAATTCCCGGGTTCAGAATCGTTCCGCTGCGGCCCCGACAACGGGAATCAAAACCAGAAAAACGATCTGCGTCGTCTCGCAGAGCAGGCCCAGAATATCTCCCGTGATGCCGCCCAGGATCCTCCGGATCCTTCTGACCAGCGCAACTGCAAACAACAGGGAAAGAACGGCCGGCAGCAACAGCGTCGCATCGGCCAGGCCTGCGGCCAAAAGCACGAGCCCGGCATGAAGAACGGCACAGGTTCGGGAGCAGTGCTCCGAGAACAGCCGGGCCATCCCGCCGGGTCGGATATAAGGCGAAAGATTGACGGCCATCGACGGTGTGCACTTGCCGATCACCGGAAAGAAAAACAGCGCTGCCGGAGACGCATCGGGCAAGAGCGCCAGATAAAACGCCGCCGCGGTGATCAATCCCAGCACGCCGAAACTGCCGCTGCGGCTGTCCTTCATGATTTCCAGCATGGTTTCCCGATCCCGCCCGCTGTACAATGCATCGCAGCTGTCGGCCAAACCGTCCAGGTGCAGGCCCCCTGTGAGGAGCAAATAAAGCAGGAACAGAAGCACACCGGAAAGAGGCAGAGGCAGATAAGGCCGGATCAAGGAGGCGCAGTACAGGAACGCGCCCGTTACGGCACCCACCAGAGGAAGAAGGGGAATGCCCCGGATATAGCGTTCGTCCGTATAAGGGATATGCGGGACCGGCAGTCGGGTAAAAAACGCCAGCATCAGAAGAAAGGATCTCATTTCGGCTCCTTCAAAACGAGAGGAAGGCCACAGGTCATGAGCACCACCCGGTCCGCCAGCGAGGCTGCAAGGCAGTTGATCCGGCCCAGGGCGTCCCGGTACCTTCTGGACACCGCTGTATCGGGAACCAGGCTGTCCCCCACCTCGTTGGTGATGAGGATCAGGTCTTTCCCGGATCCTCTGCACAGGTCGATCAGATCCCGGAGTTCTCCGGACAAGGCTTCTTCCGCTGCCTGCATCTCCGACGCATCGGGATGGTCCCAATCCGACAACCTGTGATAGAAAGCATTATTCAAAGCGAAGCCGATGCAATCCAGAAGGATCGCCCCGGCTTCGCAAAAACAGTCCGATCCGATCAGGGAGGAAAAGGCTTCTGCGCACTCTTCCGTCGCCCACTCTGCCGGGCGCCGGGCCCGATGTGCCCGGATCCGTTGTTCCATTTCCGGATCCGTGGCTCTTGCCGTCGCCACGTACAAAACTGCCGGCCCGGCCATCCGGAGGGCCAGGTCTTCGCCGTAGGCGCTCTTCCCGCTTCTGGCGCCGCCGGTGATCAAGGTCACGGTGCTCATGAGCGGTCCTCCCGAATATCGATGCGGTAGCTTTGATCCAGTTTTGCCTGTTCAAACGTGTGCATGTCCGACAGCATGCTGCAGGCCGCGCCGATGATGGGAAATGCCAGGGCGCAGCCCGTGCCCTCGCCCAGCCTCATGTCCAGGTCGATGCAGGGCGCCAGTCCCAGCTCCCGAATGATCTTGCCGTAAGAAGGTTCTTCGGAGCGGTGGGAAGCAAACATGAAGTCTGCGGACGCCGGCGACAGGCGAAACGCCATCAATGCCGCCAGCGCAGAGATGGCCCCGTCGATCACGATAGGCAGCCTGTAGTGCGCCGCCCCCAGAAAGCAACCCGTCAGGCCGGCGATATCCAGTCCGCCCACTTTTGACAGGACATCCAAAGGATCCTCGGGATCCGGCTTGTGAAATGCCAGCGCAGCGCGAATCACCTCTTTTTTATGCGCCAGTCCCTCGTCGGTGAGTCCGCCGCCTTTCCCTACGGCTTCCTCGGCAGACAGGCCCGTCAGCGCCATCACGCAGGCACTGGTCGAACTGGTATTGCCGATGCCCATCTCGCCGGTCCCCAGGATCTCGTACCCTTCTTCTTTGGCTTCCCGCACCAGCTCCGCACCGACCAGGATGGCGTCCGTGGCCTCTTGGCGGCTCATGGCCGGTTCCCGGGCAAAGTTGGCCGTCCCGCTGCGGATTTTTCGGGGGAGAACGAGCGCGCATTCCGGATCGCCTTTGATGCCGATATCCACCACTTTCAGATCCGCATGGGCATACCGCGCCAGCACGCCCACACCGGACACGCCGCCGGCGATGTTGGCAATGTGCCAGCGTGTCATATCCTGCGGTGTGCCCGCTATCCCTTCCGCACAAATACCGTTGTCGGCAGCCAGTACGATCAGACAGCGCTTTTCCGCCCGATTATACACCTGACCCGTAATGCCGGCCATGCGGACGGCCATTTTTTCCAGGCGGCCCAAACTGCCCAGAGGTTTCAGCAGATCGTCGTTGCGTGCGGCTGCCCGCACCATGGCGGTTTCATCTGCAAGGGTGATTCCGCCGATGATCTTGTCCAGCTCCATTCCCTCTCCTTCACATGTTTCCCGGCGCTATATCCGGGGGTCTTGATCCTGCTCGGCATTCTGTACAGCCTGCGATTCGCAGGCGTCCCCTTCCGGCGGGATCTTTTCTTCGCTTTCCGGAAGGGAACCCTCTTTTTTCTCCACAGACCCGTTTCCCCCTCCGGTCTGGCGCGCCGGCATGCGAATGCTTCCCATGGCCACCATGAGCAGCAGTGCGATCCCGCCGCCGACGGCGCCCTGCAATATGTTCCAGGGGATCGATACGATCGGCGCCACTTTGTTTCCCGTCAATATCCATTCGGCAAAGTAATAGCCGCCTGCCATCAGGAGCGTCGCCAAAGCGATGCCCAGGACTCTGGAGAACGGGATATTCTTGCTTCCCGGCTTTACTTTCCCGGCCGACAGGATCAGGAAGCTGCCGAAGATAAACGCCATCCCTGCTTTGATCACCAACGTGAAAGGCGCAAAGGAAGCATAGCTCAACAACAGGTCCGCCAGTCCCGAACCCAGCCCCGCTGCGATGGCCCCGTTCTTGCGGCCCAGCAGGAATGCGCCGAGAAACACCGCTGCGTCGCCCAGGTTCACATAACCCTGCGTCAGGGGGATGGGAATCACCACAGCCATGGTGACCACCGTAACGACGGCGATCCACAGCCCGGTGAAAATCATCTCTTTGACATTGATGTCGTCTTTTCTCATCTCCATCACTCCTTTATTTCCGGGCTACGCCCGAAGCTCTGGCAGCCAGGGCCACCGCTTTCGCCACGGCTTTGCCCACCCGGGAATCGAAGGCCTCGGGAATGATCCGTTCCGCCGACAGCTCTTCCGGGGAGATCAGTCCGGCCAACGCGTACGCCGCTGCCAGCTTCATTTCCCGGTTGATCCGGCTGGCCCGCACGTCGAAGGCCCCCCGGAACACACCGGGAAATGCCAGCACATTGTTGATCTGATTCGGATAGTCGCTTCGTCCCGTGGCGACGACGGCTGCCCCGCCGGCACGAGCTTCCCGGGGATCGATCTCCGGTACCGGATTGGCACAGGCGAACACGATGGCACCGGGGTTCATCCTGCGGACGCCTTCTTGGGTCAGGACACCGGGCGCGGACACGCCGATAAAGACGTCCGCTCCTTCCAGCACCTCGAAAAGATTCCCCTTGAGGTGATGCTCGTTCGTCCGTTCCGCCATGGCCTGTTTGTAGAAATTGAGGTCCTTGCGTCCGTCGTACAGCGCCCCCTTGCTGTCGCACAGCACCAGGTCGGCAAATCCTTCCGCCAGGAGAAGATCGGCGATGGACAGCGCAGCGGCGCCGGCGCCGCTGAGCACTACTTTGACTGCTTCTTTTTTCTTTCCCACCACCTTCAGGGCATTGAGCAGACCGGCCAGGGTGATGATGGCGGTTCCGTGCTGGTCGTCGTGAAAGACGGGAATATCCACTTGCTCCTGAAGTTTTTCCTCGATCTCAAAGCACCGGGGTGCGGCGATATCCTCCAGATTGATCCCGCCGAAACTACCGGATATCAGGGCGATGGTCTCTACGATCCGGTCCACGTTGTGGGTTCGGATGCACAGCGGAAACGCATCCACATCGCCGAAGGCTTTGAAAAGCACACATTTGCCTTCCATGACGGGCATGCCTGCTTCCGGTCCGATATCCCCCAGGCCCAGCACTGCCGAGCCGTCGGTCACCACGAGGCACATATTATGCCGCCGGGTGTACAGATAGCTGTTGTCGATATCCTTTTGGATCTCCAGGCAGGGCTCCGCCACGCCGGGGGTGTAGGCCAGGGCCAGATCCTCGTTGCTGCGGACCTCCACGGTGGGCGTCACCTCGATTTTGCCTTTCCACTTTCCGTGAAGCCGGAGGGATTCCTTTCGATAGTCCATGCTGTCTTCTCCTTTGTTATATTATATCAGCATCATCTGCTTCAATACAAATATCCATAGAAACATCGTGACGATGGATGCAGCGGATGTGACGACCACGATTTCTCCGGCCAGGTCCGCATCGCACCCCATGGCTTTGGCCATGGGAAACGAAGATACCGCCGTCGGTGTGCCGAAGGAGATCAAAATCGCGCCCAGCACGGGACCGCTCCACCCCCAATAGATGGGGAGAATCAGAAAAAGGATTGGATTGACCACCAATTTCATCACGGAAGCCAGCAAGATGGAACGCTTGTCTTCCATGGCAGAAGACAGATTGAAGGCAGCGCCCAGCATCACGAAGGCCATGGGCGTCACTACGCCGGCGATGCCGTTCATGGTTTTTTCGATATAGACCGGGAATGCGATCCCGGAAACATTGGCCAGAATCCCCAGGATCACCGCATGGATCAGAGGATTTTTGCAGATGCTGAATACAACGTTCTTCCACTTGACAGATCCCAGGGAGATCTGCACCCTGGGATCGTCGGAAGCGGCCGCCTGGCCGCACACCTCCAAAACCAGTACAGACAATACATTGTAGATCGGGATGATCGCCGCCAGCACGATGGCGATCTCTGCCGTATTTCCTTCGCCAAAAATGGACAAGGCGATGGGAAGGCCGTAGAGTATGGAATTTCCGCGGAAGGCGCCCTGGATCAGGGCGCCCCGTTTGGCCGGGTTCTTTTCCAGCCATGTGAACAGTGTAAACAGAAACAGGAAGCTCAGCGCCGTGCCGGCCATGGCATAGGGAATGAACGCCGCCCGGCCGAATCCCGAAAGATCGTCTTTGTAAAGCGTGTTGAACATCAGGACCGGCAGGAACATGGCGAACATCAGCTGGTTGATCCCGTCGTTGAGCCCTTTGGGCAGGAGTCCTCTCTTTTTTGCGATATACCCCACCAGCATATAGAGAAACAGGGGCATGATGATCTGAAACGATATTCTGAGGTTCTCCATGATCAGTCCTTCGCAAGCCGCTGATAATTGGCAAGCCGCTCCGCAGCATCCGTACGGGCTTTTTCAAATAGAGCCGGTGCCAGATCCGGGAACGTTCGTTCCAGCGTCGCATAGCGATTTTCTCCCCGCAGGAAAGTGATCAGATCCTTCGTAGGTGGTTTCGAATCCATGATGAACGGATTTTTCCCTTCTTTTTTCAGTTCCGGATTGTAGCGATACAGATGCCAATAGCCGGATTCCACGGCCTCCTTCATCTCCTGCTGGCTCTTGCCCATACCGCACTTGGGTCCGTGCTCGATGCAGGGGCAGTAGGCAATGATCAGGGAAGGACCGTCGTAGGCTTCGGCTTCCCGCATGGCGGTCAGCACCTGATTCTGGTCGTAGCCCATGGCCACCTGGGCCACGTAGACATATCCGTAGCTCATGGCCATCATGCCCAGATCTTTTTTCTTCGTTTTTTTGCCGTCTGCGGCAAACTTGGCCACGGCACCGGCCGCCGTCGCTTTCGACGACTGACCGCCGGTGTTGGAGTACACTTCCGTATCCAGCACCAGAACGTTGATGTTCTTCCCGGACGCAAGGACATGATCCAGGCCGCCGTACCCGATGTCGTAGGCCCAGCCGTCACCGCCGAACGCCCAGTAGGATTTTTTACGGAGATAGTCCCGATTCGTCAGGATGAAATCCCTGGCTTCCTTCTGCTTGTCATTTTTCGGTTTGAAGGCCTCCAATGCCGCGATCAGTTCCGAAGAGACCGCTCTGGTGCGGGAAGCGTCATTCCTCTCTTCCAGATAGGCTTTGACAGCATCCTCCACCGCAGTGTCCTTCAGGATGCCGGCCTTGTCGGCGATGGTGCTGCGCACTTTTTCGGACCCCAGCAGCATGCCGTAGGCGTACTCCGCATTGTCTTCGAAGAGAGACATGGCCCAGGCGGGACCTTCTCCTTCCCTGTTGATGGCATAGGGGATGGACGGCGGTGTGCCGCCGTAGGCCGAGGAGCAGCCCGAAGCATTGGCGATGTACATCCGATCGCCGAACAGCTGGGTCGCCAGCTTGATGTAGGGCGTCTCTCCACAACCTGCGCAGGCGCCCGAAAATTCAAACAGGGGCTGAGCGAATTGACTGTGCTTGACGCTGGTGTCTTTAACCGCATCTGCTTTGATCCGCACATCGTCCGCAGCGAAGGTCCAGTTTTCATGCTGATGGAGCTCTCCTTCCAGCGGCTTCATTTTCAGTGCTTTCGTTTTCGCCGGACAAACCTCCGCGCAGCTTCCGCAGCCGGTACAGTCGTAGGGGGATACCTGAATTCTGAACTCATACGATTCCAGACCCTTGCCAAGCGCCTTTTTCGTTTCAAAGCCTGCCGGCGCATTCTTTTTTTCTTCCGCATCGATCAAGATCGGCCGAATAGCCGCATGGGGGCAGACCAAAGCGCATTGATTGCACTGGATGCAATTGTCGATATCCCAGTGCGGAACCGAAACGGCCACGCCGCGCTTTTCGTACTTCGTCATCCCCGAGGGGAAGGTGCCGTCCGGAATATTGAAACGATCGTACATGGACACCGGGAGATCATCTCCCTCTTGGCGGTTCATGGGGTTCACTACGTCGCGGACGAATTCCGGCAGGTGCGACTGATCCGCCGGCGCGTCCTTGGCGTTTTTCCAAGAGGCCGGAATTCTCACTTCGATCAGTCCGTCGATGCCGGCGTCGATGGCCGCCACATTCATCTCTACCACTTTTTTTCCTTTTTTTGCGTAGGTTTTTCGTACCGCATTCTTCATCTCTTCCAACGCGACATCCAGAGGAATCACATCCACTAATTTAAAGAATGCAGACTGCAGGACAGAATTGGTACGCCCCCCCAGGCCCAGACCCGAAGCGATGCCGAGAGCGTCGATGATGTAAAAGTGTGCATTTTTTGCAGCCAAGCCTCTTTTCAGCTCAGCCGGCAGTTTTTCTTCCAGTTCTTCGGTCTTCCAGGGGCAGTTGAGCAGGAAGATCCCGCCGTCCTTGAGGTCTTTGGCCAGGTCGTACTTATCCACATAGGAAGGTGCATGGCAGGCCACGAAATCCGCACGGCTTACATAGTACGGCGACCGGATCGGATCTTTGCCGAAGCGCAGATGGGATTGGGTGACCCCGCCGGATTTTTTGGCATCGTATGCAAAGTATGCCTGGGTGTACATGTCGGTGGTCTGGCCGATGATCTTGATGCTGTTCTTGTTAGCGCCAACCGTTCCGTCGGCGCCCAGGCCCCAGATTTTACAGCTGATGCGGCCTTCCGGAGTAATCTCCGGTTCCGGGCCTCTTGGCAGAGACAAATGTGTAACATCGTCGTTGATGCTGATGGTAAAACTGTCTTTCGGCTTTGCCGCATCCAGGTTGTCGTAGACCGCAATGATGTCTGCCGGCGTCGTATCCTTGGAAGACAAGCCGTAACGGCCACCCAC
>JAAYDG010000100.1 GCA_012729355.1 Clostridiales bacterium | reverse complement strand
CAGATCGCCGACAAGCAAATCGACCTGACCGCCGGATCAGCAGAAATTTCTGTGGTCGTGCAGGAGCTGGGCAAGCGCAGTGTCACCTATTCGGTCGCGATCAGGGTGGCCGGCAGCGCTTCCCTGGAAAGCATGACCATCAACGATGAGGTCTACGATCCGGCTTCGTCGGCGTCCTTCGGCCTGGGAGCAGACCCGGTGCAGGTGATCCTGGCCATTACGCCGGAGGATCCCGCCGCCACGATCCGAATCGACGGTGCCACCGTGGCAGCCGGTGATCCGATCACCCTGAACCTGGATTCCACCATCACAGAGAAAAGCTTTGTGATCGAATCCGCCGATGGTCTGGCCACACGGACCTATACGATCCGTTTCGACCGCACGCCCCTACCCGACGGCGACAGCTGATTCTTTCACAGCCGATCGCGTCTTTTTACGAAAGCGCTTCCAAGAAAAGCAAAGCCGCCGGTCTGATTCAAACCGGCGGCTTTTGTATCAAATTGGCCCATGCAGGAATCATCCTGTATCGCTGCGTGTATTCGTTTCAATGGCAGCAAACTGCATGCGCCAAAGTGAGCGGACACAACTGGGGATGTTAAAATTTAACAACACTATAATACGGTAGTATGATAGTGTAGTCAAGTATATTTTGTCGAAAAAGCAAATCCTGTTCTGATTTCTGAAACGGAACTGATGCACAAACTACGTATTCTATGTAATGATCGTGGGAACCTTCAGCGTGCCGGGCGTTGTATTTTCAGATCTTTGATTTTATAGTTGAGACTTTGCTTCGAAATGCCCAGCCTGTCTGCCGCTTCTTGCAGCGTCCCTGAATTGTTGACAGCGGCTTGGACGATGGAGCGTTCGTATTCCTTTACTTGGGTTTTCAAAGAACTGTCTTTGTCCCACGATACCGACCGGTTCCAGTGCAGAGCGGTATCTACATTTTTGATCCAGTCGAAATCCGAGACGCCGATTTCAGGTCCCTCTGCCATCAGAAAAGCCCCTTCGATGGAATTCTTCAGTTCCCGCACATTCCCCGGCCAGGGATAATCCAGAAAAAAGTCCCTTGCTTCCCGGGAGATGCCAAGTATATGTTTGTTTCTTTCTTTGTTACACTGCCGAATAAAGTGCGCAGTGAGGGTTTCGATGTCTTCTTTTCGTTCCCGCAACGGCGGAATCCGCAACTGCAACACGTTAAGCCGGTAATAGAGATCCTGTCGCAGCGTCTGGTTCGAGACGCAAACTTCCGGATCCTGGTTTAGGGCGGCGATGATTCGTACATTGACCGGGATCTCTTCGATGCCACCCACCCTGCGAATTTTCTGTTCTTCGATCGCTTTGAGGATTTTGGACTGGGAAGCCATATCCATCTTGTTGATTTCATCCAAAAAGAGAGTGCCTTCGTTGGCGGCTTCAAACAATCCCAGTTGGTCATTCGCTCCGGTGTAGCTTCCCTTGACGGTGCCGAACAGCATGCTTTCCAGGAGCGTTCCCGGAATCGCCGCGCAGTTGAGGGAGATAAATTTACCGTGCTTTCGTCCGCTGTGGGCATGGATTGCCTGCGACACCAAGTCTTTGCCCGTGCCCGTTTCTCCGTAAATAAGGACCGCCAGATCCGATGGTCCCACGATCCGGATGCGTTCTTTGAGTCGGGACATAACAAAAGATTGGGAGATGATGCTGTCTATAGTGTGGATATTCCGGAGGATATCGGATCCCTTCACCGGGATGTGGATCACATCCCGGAAAGGATTGTTGCAGGAAGCGTTAAACACTTCAATGGCACCCAGGGTTCGGCTGCCGCTTTTGACGGGAATCGTGGAAAATATACAGGGCGTTCTTTGTCCGTTGGCCAGGACGATTTCTTCCTGACAGTCTACGATGGGGATGCCGGTTCGCAATACTTCCATGATCGTGCTGGATTTTTCCGTGACCGGAAAGACTTCCAGTACGGAGCGCCCGATGATGTCCTGTTTCTTTGCATTGATGGTATCTCGATATTTCCGTTTGTAGTAGACGATCATTCCGTTCTGATCGGTCACCAAAATGCCGTCATAGAAGTTTTCAATCTGAAACAACCTGTCCAGATGGTTTACCAGCTCTTCTTGCTTCTGTTCCATGTCTGTTTCCGTTCTCCTGTTCCGTCGCGGCACGATTTACATTGTAGGATTCGCATTCAGTGTAGCTGTCACTAAGAAGGAATGCAAGACTTTCGGAAAACCTCTCCCCATAAAAAAGAGTAAAAATTTTTACTGCTGTAAAAATATATTTACCGGTTGTTGTGTGTATTTTTCTGCACGGGAAAAGATTTGTATAAACGAAGATCCGAATCCTAAAATGCTGCGGTTTTTTTTATTGAAGGCGAAAAAATTCCGTTGGCACGCTTTGTGCGTATAAGTATATCGAAGGAGTTATTGTATCGAGCCGAAGGGGGCGATCATTTGAAAATCATATGTACTAACGGCAGGATCCACACGATGGATTCTGCCCGCACCGTGGCAGAAGCCATCGGCATGGAAGATGGAATCATTACTGTCGTGGGCAGCAACGAAGAGGTAAAAGCCCGCATTGCCCAACCGGACCGTGCGATCGATTTGGAAGGGAAAGCCATGCTGCCGGGTTTCTTTGACGGTCATATGCATCTTTTGAGCTATGGCTACAGCAAATCCATGGCGTATCTGGATGACTGCAAAAGCATCGAGGACTTGGTGCAGTCGGTGAATGACCACATTCTGGAACACGAACTGCCGGCAGGAACCTGGGTGGAAGGTCGAGGATGGAACGAAGAAGCATATCCGGAAAAGAGGCTTCCCAACCGTCACGATTTAGACCGGGTCTCTGCGGATCACATGATTGTCCTGGGGCGTTCCTGCAGCTTCAGCTGTGTGGTGAATACCAGGACTCTCAGAGAGTTGGATCTGTACGATAATCCGCCCCGTCCGGAATCCGGGATGGTTGAAATGGGATCGGACGGTCACCCCACGGGAATTTTTGTGGGCGAGGCGACGCACCTGATCTATTCCCGGATGCCCCGGTTGGGCGTGGCAGGAATCAAGAAATCCATTCTGACTGCCTGCCGGGATTATGTGAAGGCCGGAATCACTTCCGTAGACACCGACGATTTCGAACTCACCCGGGCCGGTACATTCCGGGAGATCCTGCAGGCCTTTTTCGAACTGGATGCGGAAGAGAATCTACCCATTCGAATCAGAGAAATGCTCTTTCTTCCTACCCGGGAGTTGCTGGAAGACTTTCTGACTCTTGGGTACAAGACCGGCGACGGTTCGCCCTTCTTCCGGATCGGAAGCTTCAAGATGCTCACGGACGGCTCCCTGGGGACGCGGCAGGCGGCATTGATGGAACCCTATGCCGATGACCCTCTGGCTATGGGCGCAGTGATCCAGAGCCAGGCTGAGCTTTCGGTTTTGATGCGCCGGGCCTTTGAAAGCGGCTTAGATCTTGTGGGAGACGGCATGGGCGACCGGGGGATCTATATGTTGCTGAAGGCCTACGAACCCTTGGTGAAGGAGAATCCGGGCAGGGATCTGCGATTTTGCATCGATCACTCCCAGATTACTACAGAAGGGATCATCGAAGAATACAAGCGGCTGAATCTGATGGGCGGTTGCGAACTGGTTTTTGTCGCTTCAGATATCGATATCGTAGAAGAGCGGGTGGGTGCTCATCGGGCGTCCCTTTCCTACAATTGGAAGCGCTTTTACGATCAAGGCGTAATCGTCACGGCAGGTTCCGACAGTCCTGTGGAACACTATGATCCGATCCTGGGGATCCACGCCTCTGTCAACCGGCACAACTGGGAAGGAAAACCCGAAGGCGGTTGGCTGCCGGAACAGCGCCTGACTGTGGACCAGGCCGTTTCCGCGCTGACCGTCGGATCGGCTTATGCGGCACGGGAAGAAGCGGTGAAGGGTACTTTGGAGGTGGGGAAATATGCCGATGCCGTGGTGCTCTCCGAGGATATTTTCGCCATGAATCCGGCACACATCAACCAGGCCAGGGCCGTGATGACCATCGTGGCGGGACAGGTAGCGTACGAGGATTGAAAGCGGAAAACGCTTTTCAATACAAATGAACTATTGCATTGAATCAGCAGGAGGAAAAAATGGACAAGAACAAACACGCCATCGACATCAAAGACCTGACGCAGCCCAATTCCGGCCTCAAGCGGGATATGGGACTGATGCGGGCCATCGGTGTCATGGCCGGACTGATGATCGGTTCGGGAATTTTCTATGTGGGTGCTTATACCTTGGATTATCTGCACATGTCCAGCGGCTGGGCCCTGGTGGCTTGGTTATTGGCAGCCATGTATTCCCTGGGCACCGGACTTTGCTATGCGGAAATGGGCGCTGCCATGCCGAGAGCCGGCGGCACTTACAACTTCCTGACTGCGGGCATCGGACCCTCCGTGGGATTTGCCATGGGTTGGGCAGATTTCTGGATCTGCTGCACCGCATCGATTTCCGCTTTGGCCCTGGGCTTTGCCGGTTATCTTGCACCACTATTGGGCATCGAGGGGATCGGCGTTCCCATTCTTGCCTGCGTAGCGATCATTTCTCTTTCTCTGGTGAACATGAGAGGCGTTAAGCAAGGAAGCGGCGTATCCACGCTTCTTCTGGTGATAAAGATCGCACTCATCGCTTTTATCATCGTTGCCGGACTCTCCTTTAAAGGCGGCGGGGGAGATCCCATCAGCTTTGCCTTTGACGGAAAGAACTTTCTGGGCGCACTGAGTATGGGCATCATCGCCTGTCAGTGGGCGTATGACGGATGGTCTTCGGTATGCATCGTAGCCGAAGAGATCAAAGAGCCTCAGAAGAACATTCCCAGAGCCATTACGATTGCCCTTGGGACCATCGGCGTCATTTATTTGATTTTTAATTATGTACTCATGAGACTTCTCCCTGTAGCTGACATCGTCTCCAGCGAGAACCCCACCTACGACGCCGTGGGCCTGATGTTCGGCAAAGGCGCCGCAACCTTCCTGACCATCGGCATCGTCCTTTCGGTTCTGGGTGCCACCAACAGTTCTATTCTGGCCTATCCCAGAGAGTACTACACCATGGCCCGGGACAAGAGGTGGTTCCCGGTGTTCGGAAAGATCAACGAAAAGACAGGCACCCCCGTTAATTCCCAGATCTTTACCATGGTCTATGCCTGCATCATCTGCTTCTTCTCCACATTCCAGACGTTAGTGAGCCTTACGGTATTGGCATCCAACGTGTTTTATACTCTTTCGGTGGTATCCTTGTTCCGTCTTCGGAAGAAATATCCGGACATCAATCGCCCCTACAAGGTCTGGGCCTATCCGATTTTGCCCATTATCGTTATCATCGCATCCATCGTGATCATGGTGGCCAACTTCGTATCGGATCCCAAGACGATCATCGGATTCCTGATTCCGCTGTCGGGTCTGCCGGCATACTATCTGTTCCAGAAGTATTACGGGAACAAAGAAGTTGCAGAAAAGGCGGAGTAAGGAGGTTCTTATGAAAACCGCGTTTGTCAACGGGAAAATTCGTACCGTGGACAGAAACAACAGTGTGGCAGAAGCCATGCTGGTAGCGGACGGCAAGATTGAGGCGTTGGGCAGCACTGCCGAAATTCGGCGTCTGGCCGGCGGAGCCGGCCGGGAGACGGACCTGGCAGGCTGTCACGTGCTGCCCGCCTTCATAGATACCCATCTGCATATGATGGACCACGGTATCTACGGTTTGCGCACAGCAGATCTCTATCCCGCCCGTTCTGTGGAAGATGTGGTGAGGTTGATGCAGGAGTATCTGACGGAGCGGCAGATCCCGGAAGGGCAGTGGTTGGAAGGCTTTGGATGGGATCAGGATCTGTATCCCGGGACCCGATTCCCTACTTGCCGCGATCTGGACAGAGTTTCTCTCTCCCACCCGATTATGATCACCAGGCGTTGCGGCACTATCTGCTCGGCCAATTCCCTGGCCATGAAGCTGGCGGGCATCGACCGGCATACGCCGGACCCTGCAGGCGGAGAGATCCGGAAAGACGTTGAAGGTGAGCCTGACGGCGTCATGCTGGAAAGCGCCATGAGCCTCATCGGAGGCATCGTGCCCAAGCTGAAGGACAAGGAGACCATCAAGGAAATCTTGTCATACTCTGCCCGGGATCTGGTGCGCCACGGCATTCTCGTAGCTCATACCGAAGACTTTATGTCGGTAGGGGACAAGAAGACATTGATGGAAGCGTACCTGGAACTCCAGGAAGAAGGTCGGATGCCGATGCATCTGGTGCTCCAGCTGCGAATCCACAAGCCCGGCGATCTGGCATCCTTCTTCGAGTTTGGATGTAAGTCTTGGGAGACGTTCGGTCGTATCAAGATCGGACCTATCAAGTTTTTGGGAGACGGATCGCTGGGCGCCTGGACTGCGGGACTCAACGAGCCCTACGACGACAATCCCGGAGAACGAGGATTGGTGTATTACAACTTGGAAGAATTGAAATCTCTGGTGGCTACTGTCGTGAAAAATGATTTCGATCTTACGATCCATTCCATTGGGGACCGTTCCACGCAGTTGTTTTTAGAGGCCTGTCTGGTGAATAACGAGGAGATCCGACGAAAGGGATTTCGTCCGTCGGTGATTCACAGCCAGATCATGAATCCGAAAATCTTTGAGCTATACCGCCAGACTGGTGCCATTGCCATCGTTCAGCCCATGTATGTTCATTCGGACTGGAAGATCGCCGATGCCCGGGTGGGCCGCCGCATGGAGCACAGCTACTGCTTCCGCAAGATGCGGGATGCAGGCATTCCTATGGCCGCCGGTTCCGACCTGCCTATTGAAAGCGTGAACCCCTTCCACGCCATTCAGGTGAGTGTAACGCGAAAGGACTTGGAAGGGCAGCCCGAGGGCGGTTGGTATCCGGAAGAGAAACTGGATCGGCTGGAAGCCTTGAAACTCCACACTGTTTACGGTGCCGGAGTCTCCTTCGACGAAAACCGATACGGCTCCCTTGAACCGGAGAAGCAGGCGAATTTCATTCTGGTTTCTGACGATCTGTTTGCTGTAGAGGAAGACAAGATCAAGGACATTCGTGTTCTTGCAACATATTTGGACGGAGAACCGGTTTACACAGCTTGACTTCGGTTTTATTCGATTAACCGAATGCAAAAAAACGCAGGCTGCACTTCAACTGCGGCCTGCGTTTTGAAATGTCTTCATTTTCGCGCGGCCAGTATGTCGTTGATCACGATGCCCAGGCCCAACAGACTGTAAAACATGGGCATGACGGAAACGGAGCTGTCGTTGACCAGGGCGGCGGCCAGAAAGCCGGTGATGCCGAAGAAGATGCCGCTGCCGGCGAAGGTCAGGAAATCATCGCCGAAAACCGCCTTGCGGTAGAGTCGGGCACCGGTGAACAGATAGATGCCGAAAAGAGACAGCAGCGCCAACAGGGAAACGACGCCCGTGCCGACGGCTGCACCCAGGTACAGGTTGTGGGGCTTGTCCACGACGATGTCGTAATTGTTGCCGGTGGAATATTTCCCGGCATAATCTTCCTGGGGGAACGCGGCGCAATAGGTGTCGGCGCCGGTACCCAGCAGGATCGTCTGTTTCAGGAGCGGAAAACTTCTGGACCAGATGTACCCCCGCCAGGAGCCGAAGTTCGGATTGTTGTCGAAGCCGACATGTTCCACGGGGTCCAGATCCACCAGTCTTCCCATCCGGTTGCGGTGCAGGATATTTTCGGCGGAAACGACGAAGTCCCAGGTGACGCCCGGGGTGTGAAGCCGGATGCCCGGAGAGCCGGCCACGGGTGCCATGGACAAGGTCAGATAGGGTCGATAGCGGGAATCTTCCAGCGCATAACGGGGAACCTGTGCTTCCCCCGTGGTCGGATCGCCTCCGGAGGATTCCTGTGCGTCCGGTGTTCCGTCGCCCAACGATTCCAGCGCCTTCATTTCTATGGGTTGTCCTTCTTCGTCCAGGGCCGTGATGCTGGCCGGTTGCCCTTCCGGGTTGCGTTCTACCGCAATGACCAAAGGCCGGCCGTTCAGGCTCAACGCAATGTGATCCGGCGCAGTGTCGAAGTAGTCGATGACGGGCTTTACGGAACCGGCTTCCGCGTCCTTCAGTTCTGCGGGATCCGCCGGTTCTTCCTGTGCGGTGCCCCCGGTTACGCTGCGGAATGCGCCTCGCAGTTCCGGCGTCCATCGATCGGCAGTGATGCCGGCTATCAGTCCCGTGATCAGGAACAGGACGCACAGAGGCCGCACCCATTCCAACAATTTTTTATTCAGCAGAATCAGTCCGGACAGGCCGATGATGCCCAGACCGAAAAATCCGCCGGAAGAGGCGGAGCCGATCAGGTTGTAGATGAGCAGTGCAAACAGGAGGGCCAGGCCGGCCTTGTGTGCGGCCGGGGTCTCTTTGCCCCGGTTCCACGCCCGGATGAACAGCATGCCGAACAGGGGAATCAGCAACGTCAGATAGAAGGATACGTAGTTGATATTGTAGACCGTCTGATAGATCTGCCGGTTTTGAAACGTGAATTTCAGATAAGGCTCCCCCTGTTGAGCGGCGGCGTCGATGCTCTGCCAAAGACTCATGCCTGTAGGCATGGCGATGTCCGGAACCAACAGCTTCTGTCCCAGGGTCGTGCGGAAGAAATCCATATTCAAGGCCTGGCTCAAGCCCAGAAGCCCCAGAAGACCTCCGGAAAAGGCAAGGGGCAGGAGGAACAGTCTCACGTGCGCTTCGGTCCGTACGGAATTGATGATGAAAAACAGCAGGAGCATATAGCTCAGGAGGACCAGCGTTCCTTCGAATCGATCGTTCCACCCCAAAAGCGCAAATGCTTTGTAATCGGAAAATTGATAGGAAGCCGTGACGCAGAGTGCATACAGGGCCATGGGCAGGTAGACGAAGCTGCGGCGCACCGCGAAGGATTGGGTCGTGACCCGGTAGAGCAGGAGGATCAGGACCGCTGCGGCGCAGAGCAGGATCGCGATCATCTTATAATAACTGAAGAAATCCGCAATGCCGGACGTGTCGGTTTGCGACGTCCAGAAGAACCGGCTCATGGGGCGGGTATAGGTGTGCATGCGCACGATCAGGATCACAAAAGCGGAGAAGAAAACGGCGGGCAGAAGCTGCCAGCTGTGGGAAGGGTCTTCTTCTCCCGGCGCATGGCTCATGGCCAGACAATAGGGATCCCGGGTGGTGGGCTGCTTTTGTTTCATGACGCGCCTCCTTACCCGTTCAGTGTAGCACAACGAAAATCGTTAAACAATCCGTATCGAAAGGGTGATGAATCGGACTGTAACCGTTAGACACACAGAAACAGATATGCTATAATTTTTTCTGACAACCTGCTTGGGATGACGGCATAAAACTTACCGGATGTTCGGCCGTGCCGAAGGAATCAGAATGAGCAAGAAAGTAAAAATTGCATTGCTGTTGCTGTTGGATATCACAGCGATCACACTGGTCTATATCGCAGCGCTGCTGCTGCGATTTGATTTTTCACCTTCCAATCCGCAATTCGAAGGATATTTTGCGATCTGCTGCGATGGTTTGATCGGGCTGGTGCTCATTAAGATCACCGTGTTTGCCTTGATGGGGTTATACAGCAGTCTCTGGAAATACGCCAGCATCGACGAGTTGGTGAAGATCGTGGCGGCATCCTTTGTGGCGAACGCTTTTGCGGTCGTGTATCTGGTGATGTCGGCACACCAGCTGCCGCGAAGCATTTATTTGATGGCGCTGGTTTTGGACATGGCGGCCGTCGGATTGATCCGCCTGGGCTATCGCTGGGCGCGGAACCGGTACAGCTACCAAACGTTGAAAAGAGACGTGCCCGGCGGCCTCTTCAATTATGTAAAGAATCAGAGTGCGGGAGCCAAAAAACGGATCATGGTGGTAGGCGCGGGAGATGCCGGCGCCGCCCTCATCAAAGAAGTGCGTCAGCACTCGGACCAGCGGCAGCAGGTCGTCGTTGCGGTGGACGACGACAAAGAAAAACTGAACCAGCGGATCTACGGTGTCCGGATCGCCGGAAACCGCGTCGACATTCCCCACTTGGTGCAAAAATACGACGTGGACGAAATCGTGGTCACCATGCCCAGCGTCAGACGGACGGTCATCCGGGAAATCCTGGAAGAATGCAACAAGACCCAGTGCAGGGTGAAGATCCTGCCGGCCTACATCGATCTGATCAACGAAAAAGTGAGTATCAAAGCGCTGCGGGATATAGAGATCGAAGATCTGCTGGGCCGGGATCCGGTGATGGTGGATCTCTGCGAGATCAGCAGATATTTGGAAAATAAATCTGTGTTGGTGACCGGTGGCGCCGGATCCATTGGCGGCGAGTTATGCCGACAGATCGGCAGCTATCGGCCCAAGCGTCTCATTTGCGTGGATTTCAACGAAAATGCACTTCACGATAGTTCGGCCGAATGGGGCATCAGATATCCTGAGCTGGAATTCGTTCCGGTCTTGGCTTCCGTCCGTGACGGCGTCCGGATCCGGCAGATATTCAAGAAATACAAGCCCCACGTAGTGTTTCATGCCGCCGCCCACAAGCATGTGCCGCTCATGGAAGACAATCCGAGAGAATCGGTCATGAATAACGTGTTGGGAACAAAAAACGTCATGGATGCGTCAGAAGAGTATCTGGTGGATAAATTCATCATGGTCTCCACGGACAAAGCCGTCAATCCCACCAACGTGATGGGGGCCACCAAGCGCATCGGAGAAATGCTCATCCAGGAGCGGAGCCGGAGCTCAGAGACCTGCTTTGCCGCCGTTCGCTTCGGGAACGTACTGTGATCCAACGGCAGCGTAATCCCCACGTTCCGAAAGCAGATCGCCGTCGGCGGTCCTGTCACCGTCACCCATCGGGAGATCTGCAGGTATTTTATGACCATCCCGGAAGCCGTCCAGCTGGTGATCCAGGCCGGCGCCATGGCCGGCGGCGGCGAGATCTTCGTGCTGGATATGGGCGAACCGGTCAAGATCATGGAAATGGCGGAGAAGTTGATTCGACTTTCCGGATTTGAACCTCACGAAGACATCAAGATCGAGATCACGGGCCTGCGCCCCGGCGAGAAACTCTACGAAGAGCTGCTCCTGTCCGAAGAAGGACTGCGGGACACAGCCCATCACAAGATATTCGTAGGGGAACCCGCACCGGCCGGGACCGAATTGCTGGATCTGCTGGGCGAACCCGGGAAACTGGAATCGGCTGTCCGGGAGATCTGCGAGATGCCCGACCGGCAGATCAGGGCCTGGCTCCGGAAAATGGTTCCCAACTACAAACCTGCCCCGAACGGGCATTACGAGTTGTAACGCAGCCCACTGCCGTGTTGTTTCAACAGCAAGGAGTTTTTCTATGAAAAGTCTTATCGAAATGGATCTGTCCTGTTCCGGTTTGGATCCTGCCGCCGTGGATTCCATGGGAGACACTGCAACGCGAGCCGCTGCGCGACTCTATTCCGGACAGGAAGCGTACACCGGCTGGGTGGATCTGCCGGAGACCTACGACCGGAAGGAGATGCTTCGGATCCGTCTGGCGGCAAAGAAGATCGCACAGCAGTGCACGGCGCTGGTGGTGATCGGTATCGGGGGATCCTATTTGGGTGCCCGAGCCGCCTACGAGTTGTTGACCGGCAGCTTTGCCGATCAGCTTCCGCGAAGGGCACCGAAACTGTTTTTTGCCGGACACAACATCAGCGCAACTTATCATAAAGAACTGATGGAGGTTCTGGAGCATCAGGAGGTTTGCCTCTGCGTGATCAGTAAATCCGGTACGACGGCGGAGCCTTCCATTGCGTTCGCCTTGCTCAAAGATGCGCTGATCCGCCGCTACGGCAGAGAAGAAGCCGCCCGACGGATCTATGCCGTCACCGATGCTTCGAAAGGCGTGCTGCGGCAGGAAGCCGACGCAGAGGGGTACGAAAGTTTTATCGTCCCCGACGATATCGGCGGACGCTATTCCGTGCTCACGCCGGTGGGGCTGCTGCCTTTGGCGGCGGCCGGCTTCGATCCGGAAGAATTTCTCCAAGGCGCTCAGGCAGCCCGGCAGGATCAAACGCTGATGGACCGCGCCGCAGGGTATGCCGTCGGACGCAACCTTCTATATAAAGAGGGAAAACTGATCGAAGTGTTCGAATCCTACGAACCTCGGTTTGCTTTCTTTTCGGAATGGCTGAAACAGCTCTTCGGAGAGAGCGAAGGAAAGGACGGGAAAGGGATTTTCCCCGCCAGCCTCAATTTCAGTTCGGATCTGCATTCCATGGGACAGTTTCTCCAGGAAGGAACCCCTTGCTTTTTTGAAACGATCCTGGAAGAATGCAATCCCCTCACAGACTTGCAGGT
>JAAYDG010000099.1 GCA_012729355.1 Clostridiales bacterium | reverse complement strand
CGTGATCGTCGACAGGGCGATCTTTTCGGAATAGATCATTGCGATGCGCTTGGGAAACAGTTCTCCGAAAACCAGCGTAAAATAAGAAAGCAGCACTGTTACGAGCACCACCGCTACCTGAGGGTTGACGGTGATTTCCGCGCGCGCCAGCAAGCTCACAAGATCATCGGACAGATTGTACGATGCGAATGCCGAAGCAAGAAATCCGGCAAAGGTGATCGCGACTTGGATCGTTGACAAAAATGTAGTGGGCTGTTCCAGCAGTTTCAGCACTTTCTCCGCTCTTGCATCGCCATCTGTATCATCTTCGGCCAGTATTTTCATTTTGGTTTTGCTGAGGGAAACCAACGCCATCTCCGCTGAAGCAAAGAATGCATTCGTCATCGTCAGCAGCAGCAGGATCAGCAATTGAACAGTGAGAGATAATCCTCCCGGGTCAGTTTCCATAGTGTATTTTTTCTCCTTTACTTATAGCGCTAACACAACACGATTATAGCATAAACAACAAATTTTTTATAGTCCCGCCTATGGCAGCGTTTTGATGTACGCATCTTTGTAACGATAGAATTCCTCGGCCGTTACAGCGAAATGATGCTCCACGGAGCCGTATTCCTTCAGCACGAAATACAGATAGTCGGTCTCTTCGGGATAGAGCGCAGCCAGGATGCATTCTTTCCCCGGCGATGAAATGGGTCCGGGGGGCAAACCTGCGTACATATAAGTATTATATGGGGAATCGATTTCGAGGTCGGCGTAAAGGACGCGTTCCTTGGGTTCTCCCAGCAAATATTGGATTGTGGAATCGAATCCCAGTTTCATGCCGATCGCCAGCCGATTGTACACGACACCGGCTACGCGCTTGCGTTCTTCGGGCGCACGCGTCTCCTCTTCCACGAGAGAAGCAATGGTGATGAGTTCCCTTATGCTGAGATCCATCTCTTCCGCTCTGTCGTAGTATTCGGGAAGGAAGATTTCGTCGAATCGATCCAGCATTTTTACGAGGATCTCCCGTGCCGATGCATCGACGAACACTTCGTAAGTGTCGGGAAAAAGAAACCCTTCCAATCGATCGGGCCCCTCCCCCGCTTCCGACAGGAATCTGTAATCGAAGCGTTCTTCGTTCAGGATGCTCAGGAATTCCTGTTCGTCCACAAGGCCTTGTCCGGCCAGCGCTGCGGCGGTCTGACGGATCGTGTATCCCTCCGGGATGGTGAATCGTGCGGTTTCCTTGCGGGCGTCCATCAGTCTGTCCATGATCTCTTCCAGGGTCATAGACGGAGACAGATGAAATGTACCTGCCTGATAACGTCCGTCATATCCGTCCATTTTGGATTTCTGTTTGAAAACAAACGAACTGTCGATCAATCCTTCCGCTTCCAGGGAAGAAGCGATCGATGTGGTGCTCATCCCCGGCGTCACAGTAAATGCAACGATTTCCGTATCGGCGGGGTCCGCTGCTTTGTCGTATCCCTTAATGTACGCGAAGGAAGCTGCGGCGCCCGCAGCGATGATCAAAAGCATAACGATCGGCCATTGGGTCTTCTTGTGATTTCTTTTTTTTCTTCGGTATGTCATATCCCTGCCCATAAAGAAATTTCGCAGAGTACTGCTTCTGCGAAATGACCTGCCTATTTGGACCGACCCAGGTATTCGCCGGTTCTGGTGTCGATTTGTATCGTCTCCCCTTCTTCAATGAAAATGGGGACCTGAATCACAGCGCCGGTCTCTACCGTCGCTGCTTTTGTCACATTGGTGGCCGTGTCGCCTTTGACGCCCGGTTCGGTTTCCGTTACGCGCAGGTTTACGAAGTTCGGCGCCTCCACGAGAAATGCGGCTTCCTTGTAAAATTTGATCGTTGCCATATCGTTTTCACGAATATACTTCATGGCGTCCTCCACTTGTTCGAAGGGAATGGGCACCTGGTCAAAGGTTTCCTGATCCATGAAATAGTACAGTTCACCGTCGTTGTAAAGATATTGCATCTGCTTTGTATCGATGTGTGCCTTGGGAAACTTGTCGTTGGGATTAAACGCTTCTTCCCTTGTTGCTCCTGTCAGGATATTGCGGTACTTCGTTCGCACGAAAGCAGCGCCCTTCCCGGGTTTCACATGTTGGAAATCCAATACAACATGGGGCTCTCCATCGATGTCAAACGTGACGCCCTTTCTAAAATCGCTCGCATAAATCATTCGCTTTCCTCCGTATATTTATAAAATCATTAAGTCTTTGGATGCTGACACAAAATTGATTATACCAAAGGGCGTAACGGTTGCCAAGTCTTCGATGCGGACACCGAATTTTTTCGGCAGGTAGATGCCCGGCTCGATGGAAACAATTTGATTTTCCTTGAGCTCTTCCAAAGAACCCGGACGAAGTCTGGGCGCTTCGTGGATCTCCAATCCGGTGCCGTGTCCCAGTCCGTGGCCGAAACAGTCTCCGTAGCCCGCATCGGAGATCACATCCCGTGCAAGCCGGTCGACGTCTTCGCAACGCATGCCCGCACGGATACCTGCGCAGGCAGTGCGCTGTGCCAGGAGAACCAATTCATAGACCGCCTTCATTTCTTCGTCGGCCCGGCCGACGGCCACGGTGCGCGTCATATCCGAGCAATATCCATCTACTTTGCAGCCGTAATCCATCGTCACGAAATCTCCTGTTTCGATGGTCTTGTTTCCGGGTATGCCGTGGGGATAAGAAGTGTTGGCTCCGGATACACAAATCGTGTCGAAGGACAGGGCGTCGGCGCCGTTGGATTTCATAAAGAACTCGATTTCCAAAGCTGCCGTCCGCTCCGATATCCCGGGCTTCAGGAATCGACACATGTGCAAGAAACAAGCATCTGCAATAGCGCAGGCGCGCTGCGTTGCTTCGAGTTCCAAGGCATCCTTCACTTCGCGCAAGCGTTCGATCAGACCTTCGACGGGAACGATCCGATCTGCATCCATTCGGTCCAGAAACGTCAGATACTCCGAAAGACTCAAATGGTTTTTTTCCACGCCGATACGAATCTTCCCCATGGACAAGAAGAAGTCGCAGGCGTCCCTGCCCACTTTGACTTCCCGATAGGCGAACAGCCCTTGTAATTCCATGGCCATTTCCATGTAGCGAAAATCAGTCAGGATAAACGCATCCTGTTCCGTGATCCAGAGGGCGCAATCTTTCCCGCTTTTGCCGGTCAGGTAGGTCACATTGGCTTCGCCGGTCACGTAGAGTCCGTCGATTCCAAACGATTCGAGACGGGCTCGCACTGCGTCCAAGCGCTGTCCGAAACGGCTATTCAACGCGGATCACCTCGCCGAGAATGCCGTAAATATCCGAGACGACCTGTGTAAAAGCGATTTCCGCCTGGATATACTGTGCGGCCAGCGGATCGGCCATGACGATCTGATACAGCGACTGCACTTGAGAAATCAGTTCCTCCGTAGGTGTTCCGTCCAGCATTTGCTGGGTCTGCATCGCCATGTTCTTTTCTTGAAAATCATTGATCATTTCGGATAGATCTTCATTTTCGGATACTCTTTTTTTCATGGCTTGATAATGTTTGAATTGATCGCTCTCTTTCAGTGCTCTTGCCAGCTCGTGTGCGATGTCGTAAACGTTGTTCATGATATCCTCTCTTTCTAAATGTCCAGAAATATAGGCAGAATCACCGGATTGCGCTTCGTGCGCTTGTAAATGAAGGTACGAAGGGACTCTCTCAGGGCATTTTTCAGCGCCTGGCGATCTTTGACCCCTTCGTCCATGGAATGCATCAGCACTTCTTCCATGTACAATTTGGCTTCCGTCATGAGATCGTTGTTCTCCCGGACATATACGAATCCTCTGGATATGAGGTCGGGTCCGGACAGGAGTGCGCCGGTGCTGCTCTGGAACGCGGCCACGATCACGATCAGGCCGGCTTCGGAGAGATATTTCCGCTCGTTCAAGACAACGCTGCCCACATCGCCGACGCCCAGGCCGTCCACCATTACCGGGCTGCAGGGAACGGTGGCGCCGGAACGGCGCGCTTTATCCGGGGTCACTTCGAGAATATCCCCGTTTGTCATGTAGAAAATGTTTTCAGGGGGCATGCCCATAGATTCCGCGATGAGAGCATGGCTGCGCAAATGTTTGAATTCTCCGTGGACCGGCATAAAAAATTTCGGCCGGATCAGCGTATGGATCAGTTTGAGCTCTTCTTCGCAGGCATGGCCGGAAACATGGGTGTCCGCAATGTCGTTGTAGATGACGTCGGCACCTTTTTCCAACAGCGCGTTGACCACGTTGGATACGGTTTTTTCGTTTCCGGGTACCGGTGTGGAAGACAGGATCACCACATCGCCCTTTCGGATCTGCACTGCCCGGTGTTCGTTGTTGGCCATCCGTGTCAGAGCGGACATCGGCTCTCCCTGGCTGCCGGTCGTAATAATCACAAATTGAGAATCTTTCATGGATTTCGTCTGTTTCAGATCGACGAAGTGGATCGGATCGATATTCAAATACCCCAGCTCCGTGGCGATCCGCACCATATTTTCCATGCTTCTTCCCGATACGGATATCTTTCGGCCGTTTTCGATGGCTGTTTCCATGATCTTCTGAACCCGGTGCACATTGGAGGAAAACGTGGCGATAATGATCCGGTGGGGATTTCCGCGGAATATATTGCCCAAGGCCACACCCACGGTCTTTTCCGATGCGGTGTATCCTTTTCGTCCGGCATTCGTACTGTCGGCCAGCATGAGCAAGACCCCTTCGTTGCCGATGGCGGCCAACCGGCCAAAATCGATGGGTTCGCCGTCCGCCGGCGTGTAGTCGATTTTAAAATCTCCGGTATGGAACACTTTCCCCACCGGCGTGTCGATGGCAAGACAGAGCGCGTCGGCCACTGAGTGCGTCGTGTGGATGGTTTCCACCGTAAAGCAGCCCATCTTGATGGTGTCGCCCGGCGTCACTTCGTGAAGGTCTCCCTGAAGTTTGTGTTCGATCAGTTTGTTTTTAATGAATCCGACCGTTAGGCGGGTACCGTATATGGGGATGTTGAACGTCTTCAGGAAATACGGAACTGCACCGATATGATCCTCGTGGGCATGGGTGATGATCATGCCGCGGATCTTATCTTTGTTGTTCATGAGATACGTGAAATCCGGTATAACGATGTCGATTCCCAGCATTTCATCATCGGGAAATGCCAGACCGCAATCGATAATCATGATATCGTCGCCGTACTCCAGCAATGTCATATTCTTTCCGATTTCGTGCAGTCCTCCGATGGGGATGACTTTTAATTTATTGGTCCCGGTCGACTGCGTCCGGAGCGGACGGTCGCCTTTCGTTTTAGGTCGGGGTCCCGGCCTGGATTGAGGGGAGTACTTCCTCCCCTGTCTATTTTCTTTCATCAATAAAACCTCTTTCTCTCTCGGTTGTTTTTTCAATGCTGTCTCCTATGCCTTTACGACAGCGTTGAGCAGTTTGTCCGGCACTGCGATGTATTTTATGATTTGCTTTCCGTTCATTAAAACCGAAATCTTTGGATCCGCGAGCACCGCTTCTGTGAATGTCTCACGGTCCAGACCCGAAGGTACCGTCACGTGCTCCCGCACTTTGCCGTTGATCTGCACAACGACTTCCACCGTGTCAAGGATCAGCGCTTCCGGGTCATAGGTAGGCCAGGACGCCAGATAGACAGACTCTTTGTGGCCCAGTGCTGCCCACATTTCCTCCGCCACATGAGGAATAAAAGGAGACAGCATGCGCACGAGTCGATCTGTGGCATCGGCCAATAAGCCCACATTGATATCCTCCAGCTCTTTGTAGCGATACATTTCGTTCACCAGCTCCATCATGGCGCTGATGGCGGTATTAAAATTAAAGCGCTCGCTGATGTCCGCTGTGACGCGTTTCACTGTTTGGTGGAGCACAAACTTCAGAGACCTGTCGTCCTTCCCGTCTGTTCTGTAGAGGGGTGGAATTCCCTTCGTGATTTCCGCCATTTCTGCCACGAGGCGATAGACCCGATTGATGAAGCGAAAGCTCCCTTCCACACCTGCGTCGGACCATTCCAGCTCTTTTTCCGGAGGGGAAGCGAACAGTATGAACAATCTGGCCGTGTCCGCTCCGTATTTTTCGATGATCTCCTCCGGGCTCACTACATTGCCCAACGATTTGCTCATCTTGCTTCCGTCTTTTAAGACCATGCCTTGCGTGAGCAGATTCGTAAAAGGTTCCTCCACGTTGCAGAGCCCAAGGTCGTAGAATACTTTCGTAAAAAATCTGGAATAAAGCAGATGCAGGATCGCATGTTCCACCCCGCCGATGTACTGGTCCACAGCCATCCAATAATCTGTTTTCTCTCTTGAAAACGCCTCTCGGTCATTGTGTGCATCGCAATAACGCAAATAATACCAGGAAGAATCCAAAAAAGTATCCATGGTGTCCAATTCTCGTCTGGCCGGTTTTCCGCAAACCGGGCAACGGACATGGGCAAACGTGGTGCTCGTGGCGAGAGGAGATTCTCCTTTTCCCGTAAAAGCCACATCGGTAGGCAATTTTACCGGGAGGTTCTCCTCTTTTTCCGGGACCCAACCGCACGACTCACAGAAGATCATCGGAATGGGCGTCCCCCAATACCTCTGTCTGGATATAAGCCAGTCTCTCAAGCGGAAATTGACCATTTTCTCACCGAGGCCTTGATCGGACAGATCCTTTGTGATTGCAGCGATCCCGCTCACATTATCCATGCCGTTATAGGGGCCGGAATTGATCATGTTACCCTGTGCGACGAAAGCCGCCTTCAGATCTTGCACATCGATGTCGGGATCTTCGGGATCGACGACAGGTATAATCTCAAGTCCGAATCGGGTGGCAAACTCAAAGTCTCTTTCATCGTGAGCCGGAACGCCCATCACCGCGCCGGTCCCGTAGTCCATCAGTACGTAATCGGAAATGTAGATGGGTACTTCCTTTTCGTTCACGGGGTTGATCGCATAGCAGCCTAAAAACTCGCCCGTCTTTTCGGCGGCCGTCGAAGTTCTCTGGATATCGGTCATACGGGCACATTTTTCGATATAATCCGCCACCTTCTTTTCCTGGATGGTTCCCGCTGCCAGGGTTTTTACATAGGGGTGTTCCGGTGCGAGAACCATGTATGTGACGCCGAAAAGAGTATCCACGCGAGTGGTGAATACCCTGAGTTTTTCCGTTCGTCCCTTGATGGCAAAATCCAGTTCCGCTCCCTCGGATTTTCCGATCCAATTGCGTTGCATCGTGCGAACTTTTTCGGGCCAGCCGTCCAGTTTATTCAAATCCTCTAACAGGCGATCTGCATAATCAGTGATCTTCAGATACCATTGGGACAGACTCTTCTTTTTCACCTCGGCGCTGCAGCGTTCGCATCGGCCTTCCACCACTTGCTCGTTCGCGAGAACTGTTTGACAGGAGGGACACCAGTTGACGGGATTTTCCTTTTTATAGGCCAATCCTTTTTTAAAAAACTGAATGAAGATCCACTGCATCCATCTGTAATACTCTTCCGAATACGTGGCAACTTCTCTGCTCCAATCGTAGGAAAAGCCCAGTTGTTTCAGTTGGGTTCTCATCTCGGCGATATTCCGCGTTGTCCATTCCGCCGGATGCGCGCCGTGTTTGATCGCCGCGTTTTCCGCCGGCAGCCCGAAAGAGTCCCAGCCCATGGGATGCAATACGTTATAGCCCCGCATCTTTAGAAATCTTGCGATCACATCTCCGATGGAATAGTTTCGGACGTGGCCCATGTGAAGCTTGCCTGACGGATAAGGAAACATCTCCAGAAGATAAAATTTTTCCCTGTCAGGATCTTCCGTCGTCCGGAACAAGCCGTTTTTCTCCCAGATTTGCTGCCACTTCGGCTCGATGTTTTTGAAGTCATAGTACTGTTTCATGTCGATCCTCTCAATTGGTAATATTTCTTATGCCAGATCGTTGAACGGATGATCCACTGCGAGACAATCGTTCCAGATCTTTTCGATTTGGTAGTGCTGACGCTGCTCTTCTGTAAAAATATTGACGATCACATCACCGTAGTCCATCAGAATCCAGCCGGAGCTGCCCTTTCCTTCAATGTGGCGCACCGGGATGTCTTTCGGGGACAGACGTTCTTCCACTTCTTCGCTCAGTGCTTTCAGTTGACGCTGGCTTGCTGCCGTAGCGATGACGAAATAATCGGCGAAGCCGGACGTTTCTCCGATATCCAGGATGACGATATCCCGTGCTTTCTTCGCATTCAGCGTGTCGGCGATGAACAAGGCGATTTCTTTGTTATTCATGGATTTTCTCCTTTTGCTTGCATCGTTTCAGTTCTTCGATAGCTTCAATCGAACGGGGATGAAATTGCAGGCCCAGTCCTTCCACGTATTCTCTGGTGTGGACCATAAGATGGTAGATGCATGTATCGATATCGTTACAATCCATGCTGCGCAACTCTTCCACACCGGGGTAGTCGCGTCCGTCTTCGATGGAGTCTGCCAGGTAGATGATTTTTTCCAGAAGACACATTCCTTTTCGTCCTGTCGTATGATATCGAACTGCATCCAGAATGTCCGGATCATCGATGCCGAACTGCTCCTGCAGCGCGACAGCAGCTGCCGGACCGTGTTCCAGATTGCCCATTTCCCGATAAGCGTCGTGGAACCAGGCGGCAATCTCTGCTTTTTCCGGATCGGCGCCGAATCGATGAGCCAGCTCCAACGCTTTGGATACGACTCCTTGCGTATGGCGGAACCGGTCTTCGTCCACCTTGTCTCTGACAAAAGCTTGCAGACGCCGTGCGGTACTTTGATACAGTCCCTTTCTTTGGATGTAGTCGATCACAGGATCCGGAAGCAAAAATTTGACAGATTTCCCTGTCGCCATTCGGTCCCTCAAATCGCTGGCAGCGATCTCCAGTTCCGGAATGCGTATATATTGTGCATCCAACGGATATCGGGTGGCCAGGTCGTCCAGTATGGTTTCCAGTTTTCCCTCGTTGTAGCCTTTCCGCAAGCCGATCAGGAAAGAAAACTCGCTCAGCAGTTCTCTGGAACAGTTCCACTCCTCAATGTGCATAAATGCATCGGTTCCGATAATGAAATACAGGTCGGTGTCCGATCCGTATTGCTGTCTCAGGGAACACAGCGTTTCGTAAGTGTAGGAAGGTTCGTCCTTGTCCAGTTCGATCGTTGATATGTCAAAACCATCATGATCGCCGATGGCCAACTCCAGCATTTTCAGGCGATGGATCCGGTCAACCGGTTTGTTCCAGATTTTGAACGGCGAAACAAAGGCAGGAACGAATAGGATCCTGTCCAGTTTCGCTTCGGTTTTGATTTGTTCGGCCAGTATCAGATGACCGTAGTGTATCGGATCGAAGCTTCCGCCCAACACACCGATTCGCTGTTTCATGGTTCTGTTCCCGAGACTCGGCTGCTATTCTTCGATAACGGTGATGGCGAGTTCCTTCAATTGCTCTTCCGTCGCCGTTGTCGGTGCATCGGACATGGCGCATACGGCATTCTGATTTTTCGGAAATGCAATGACTTCTCGAATGCTCTTCTCTTTGCAAAGCAGCATGGCCATCCGGTCCAGTCCGTAGGCCAGGCCTCCGTGGGGTGGCGTGCCGTAATGGAACGCATCGAGAAAATAACCGAATTTTGTCCGGATCTCTTCTTCGGTGAGCTTCAGGACTCGGAACATTTTCTGCTGCAGTTCCCGATCGTGGATCCGAATACTGCCGCCGCCCAATTCCACGCCGTTGAGTACGATGTCGTACGCATTGGCCATAACTTTTCCCGGATCGGTGTCCATCAGCGGAATGTCTTCCGTTTTTGGCGATGTGAACGGATGGTGCTTTGCCACATAGCGTGCATCCTCTTCCGAGTATTCCAGCAGGGGGAAGTCCACGACCCAGAGCAACTTGTATTCGTTGTCATCCAGGAGGCCCATCTTTCCGGCCAAGTCTCTCCGAAGAAATCCGAGGCTGTCGAATACGACGGATTCTTTTCCGCTTACGATCAGGATCAGGTCACCGGCTTCGGCTTGAAAGGCTTCCGAGATCGACTGAAGTTCGTCGGGCTGAAAAAACTTGGAAACGCTGGAATGGATGTCTGTTTCTGCAATACGCATCCATACGAGACCACCGGCTCCGAACGTCTTGATCGAATCGGTCATTCGGTCGATATCCTTTCGGCTGAAGGTTTCCGAACCGCCGTCTATTTTAATGCCCATGACCCGCCCTCCGGAAGCCAGCACGTCGGTGAAGACTTTGAACCCGCTGTCTGCGACCCGGGAGGCCAGATCTTTCAGTTCATACCCGAACCGCAAGTCCGGTTTGTCGGACCCGAATCGTTCCATCGCTTCCTTCCAGGTAAGGCGCGGAAGAGGAAGGTCGATCTCTTCGTCCAGCAGTTCCTTGAATACACGCTGCAAAAAGCGTTCCTGAATCTCGATGACGTCATCCTGATCCACAAAGGACATTTCCAGGTCGATCTGCGTGAATTCCGGTTGTCTGTCTGCCCGGAGATCCTCATCTCTGAAGCATCGGGCGATCTGCATATAGCGGTCCGTGCCTGCCAGCATGAGCAGCTGTTTGAACATCTGGGGCGACTGAGGCAGAGCGTAGAATTTTCCCTGATTGACCCTGCTGGGCACGAGATAGTCCCGCGCTCCTTCCGGTGTCGGTTTGATCAGGATCGGTGTTTCCACCTCCGTAAATCCTTCGGAATCAAAGTAGTCTCTGGCAATCTTGCAAAGTTTATGACGCAGCGTCAGGTTTCTTTGCATGCTCGGTTTCCGCAGGTCCAGATACCGGTATTTCAGGCGCAGGTCCTCCGAAACACGGTCATCGTCTTTTACGTAAATCGGAGGAGTATCCGCCTGCGAATACAGCGTCAGATCTTTTGCGATCACTTCGACATATCCTGTAGGCAGGTCCTCATTGACGGACTCCCTCCGCGCGACAATCCCCTTCACGCCGATCACGAATTCGCTGCGAAGACTGTCTGCCAGAGCAAAACACTCCGATGTTACAGAATCGTTGAAGACGATTTGGACGATGCCTGTTTTATCCCTCATGTCACAGAAGATCAGGCTGCCGAGATTCCGTCTTTTCTGCACCCAGCCGTTGAGTATGACAGTTTTTCCGATGTCTTCTTTTCTCAGCATACCGCACAGATGGGTCCTTTTAAACAATACTTCCATTGATTCCTCCCGATCAGCGGATTTCCGCTGTGATCTCGTCGATTTTGATTTCCTTTTGCGTGGACTGCTTCATGTTGCGAAGCGAAACGACGCCTTTTTGCAATTCATCTTCCCCAATGATCACCGTATAGGAAGCCTCTGAGCGATCTGCATATTTCAATTGAGCTTTTAATGTGCGGCCCATGACGTCCGTCAAGATCTTGTATCCTGCGGAACGGAGAGATTGGGCTATTTGCAGCGCCTGAGCCCTGGGTTCATTCCCGAGCACCGCGATGAAAACGTCGCAGGGCTCCGGTTTCGGAATTCGGATCCCGGCAGCGTCCAGCACCAGGAGCAGCCGTTCGATTCCCAGGCCGAATCCGACTCCGGGCGTGGGCGGGCCGCCGATCTCTTCGATCAGGTGATCATATCGGCCTCCGCCGCACACTGTCGATTGGGCGCCGATTTTGTCGGAAACGATTTCGAAGGCAGTTTTGGTATAATAGTCCAGTCCGCGCACGATATCGGTATCGATCGTGTATGGGATGGACAAGGCGGTCAAATTGTCTCGAAGATCTTCAAAGGCTTCTTTGCATTCGGCGCAGAGGTATCCGATCATCCGGGGCGCGTCCCGCGTCGCTTCTTTACACACAGGCGATTTACAGTCCAGGATACGCATGGGATTTCTGTCGAACCGGTCTTTGCAGGTGTCGCACAGGATGTCCAGTTTCGGAGCCAGATATTCCTGCAGTACTTTCTTATACTCCGTGCGGCAAGCAGGACAACCGATGCTGTTGATGCGCAGCGACAGATCGTCGATGCCCAACCCGCTCAGATAATCCATCGCCAGCGCGATCACTTCGGCATCTGCCATCATGTTCTCTGTTCCGAAAATTTCAATGCCGAACTGATGGAACTGGCGTTGTCTTCCCTTCTGCATTTTTTCATATCGGAAGCAAGGGATGTTGTAATAATACTTGGCGGGCATCGGTTCCGCATAGAGTTTATTTTCGATATAAGCTCTGACCACGGGGGAAGTGCCTTCCGGTTTCAACGTGAGGCTGCGGCCGGCCAGTTCGAAGGTGTACATTTCTTTCTGGACGATGTCGGTCGTATCTCCGACACCTCTTTTAAACAATTCCGTGTGTTCGAACAGAGGAGTGCGAATCTCGGAAAACCCGTATCGGGCGCAACAATCCCGGAAAGATTCTTCCACCCAGTGCCAACGGTACACTTCCGACGGCAGGATATCTTTCGTTCCTTTTGGAATACTTATGACCATTGGATTCCTTTTCCCTTTCTTTGGATCATTTCATCGATCCGCTCGATGTAAATTCGGTAGTTCGTCACATTCGGAATGCGTTCCAGCCTGTTTTCTTCCGGATAGTACATCTTGCTGATTCCTCCTGCGCCGAGAGCGATGATGCTCTGGTCTTCCGCCATGATACGGATGTTGTACAGGCTCTCGGTGCCGGGCAGCGCATATCCGACATTCTCCAGATTGCCGGCCATGTGTTTCTGCCGGTAAAGATAATAAGGTCGATATCCTTCCCTTCCGAGTGTTTCGTGGCCCAGCGCCAGCATCTCTTTCGCAGCGACGCCACGGCGGTACGCATAGTCCTGATCCTCTTCGATCAATCGGGACGCTTTCTTGACCGCAAGCGTATGGACCGTAATATTGGCCGGTTTCAATTTCAGCACTTCCTCCAGGCTGCGGCTGAAATCCGATACCTCTTCTCCGGGAAGTCCTGCGATCAGGTCTGCGTTGATCATCGGGATGCCGCTGGCGTTCGCCAGTGTAAAGGCGTCCCGTATTTGCTGCGCGCTGTGAGACCGTCCGATTCGCTCCAGCGTGCGGTCCGCCATGGTCTGCGGATTGATGCTGATCCTTTCGGCTCCATGCTCGAGGATCGCGTTTAATTTGTCCCGGTCGATCGTGTCCGGTCTGCCGCATTCAACCGTAAACTCTCGGGTCTGTTTCGTTTTGAATCGCTGGGAGATTCGTTGCAGAAGATTTTTGAAATCTTCCGAATCCAAGCTGGTCGGTGTTCCGCCGCCTATATAAATAGACTCCGAATACCACCCGTTTGCCGTCAACATGCCCGATACCGCATCGATCTCCTTGTAGAGCGCTTCCAAATAGTGTCTTGCCCCTTCCTCGGAGATCACATTGGAGGG
>JAAYDG010000015.1 GCA_012729355.1 Clostridiales bacterium | reverse complement strand
TCCGCCCGCAACGGCAACAATGATCGTTTGATGAGCCTTCTGGGGATTCAAAGGTATTCCAGGCTGAACCTGCCGGGAAAAGGATTCGAAGACAGTACGCTTGCGCGAATCGGAACACTGCCGGAGCCGATGTTCTTATCCCGGTTTTTGGAAAAGCTTGATCATGCTTTGGGACATCCCGGTGGCATTAAGGTTTCCGGCGATCCCGGCAGACTGATCCAAAAGGTGGCGGTTTGCTGCGGCGGAGGCGGAGAATACTATAAGGGCGCTCTGGCTGCCGGAGCCGATGTCTTTGTAAGTGGAGATATCAAGCATCATGAGGCGCAGAACGCCAGAGAATCGGGCTTATGCGTGGTGGATGCCGGGCATTACGGCACTGAGCGGATCTTTGTGCAAAACATGGCACAGCAACTGAAACAGAAGAGCGTCGGCGCATTGACGGTCATCTGCAGCGAAGTCATGCAGAATCCATATGACTTCATCCTTTAGTACAATATGAGTAATCCAGGCAATCGCATGGGCGAAAGGAATTTCGTTTCATGAGGAAAGTCCGGGCTCCGCAGGGCGAGGATGCCGGATAACGTCCGGTGGGGGTGACCCTAAGGAAAGTGCAACAGAAAACAACCGCCGCATTTCGCGGTAAGGGTGAAAAGGCGAGGTAAGAGCTCACCGGCGGATCGGTAACGATCTCGCGTCAATGCAAACCCCATTCGGAGCAAGACCAAGCAGGGAGGTAACTGCGCAAAGCGCAAAGTGCCTGAAAGGCGGCGGCCCGTCGCTTCCCGGAAGGTAGGTCGCATGAGCGCATCGGCAACGATGCGCCTAGATAGATGATTGCCGAATACAGAACCCGGCTTATAGGATTACTCATTTTGTTTTGCAGCCTCTGCGGAGCACCCGCAGAAGTTGTCAAAAGCCGGATAGGCGTATCGCTTATCCGGCTTTTTTATCGTATTCAGTTTTGTCCCGGCTAATTACGGCGTGTCTCTGCGATAGCGGACCGGTCCCTGCTCATACAAGTTGTTGCCCAGGCTGTCTATCACAACGGTAACCGGAAAATTACGGACATGCATTTGATGGATCGCTTCTGTGCCCAAATCTTCGTAGAGAATCGGTACGGCCTCTGTTATGCAGGAGGAGATCAATGCCCCCGCGCCACCGGTCGCAGCAAAATAGACCGCACCGTTGCGCTCCATGGCCTCGATGACTTCATTGCTGCGCAGGCCCTTGCCGATCATTCCGCGCAACCCACGATCCAGTAAGGCCGGTGTGTATTTGTCCATTCGGTAGCTGGTCGTGGGACCGGCAGAGCCACAGGCTCTGCCCGGGCGCGCAGGGGTAGGCCCTACATAATAGATGATTTGATCCCGCAGGTCCAGAGGAAGCTCTTTTCCTTTTTCCAGCAATTCGAATAGCCTTTTATGCGCCGCATCCCGGCCGGTGTAGATGATCCCGCTGATCATGACCAGATCTCCCGCACGGAGCGAACGGGCAGTCATTTCGTTGAGCGGTGGGGTTATCTTCTTATAATCCATCAATGTCAGCTCCTTCAGATTTCGCATTTTCCATGGCGTGACGCGTGGCAGCAAATATTAACAGCGACCGGCAGACCCGCGATGTGCGTCGGACAGGATTCGATGTGAACATCCAGCGCGGTGACTCGCCCGCCCAAGCCTCCCGGACCGATCCCGAGAGCATTAATCGCAGACAACGCTTTCTGTTCAAGATCGGCATAGCGCGGATCGGCATGACGATCGCCGATCGGTCGGGCGGTGGCATATTTGGCAAGTTGCGCCGCGACTTCCATCGTTCCGCCGATCCCAACACCGACGATGATCGGCGGACATGGATTCGGTCCTGCCTGTCTCACAGTGTCCAGAATCGTCTTCAGAACGCCTTCTTCGCCGTCAGCAGGCACAAGCATGCGCATCGCGCTCATGTTTTCGCTGCCAAATCCTTTAGCCATGGCCGTGATGCAGATCTTGTCACCGGGGAGGAGCCGGAGATGGATCACGGCAGGAGTGTTGTCTTTGGTATTGATGCGATCAAACAACGGGTCGTCAACCACGGATTTTCGAAAATATCCTTCTTCATAAGCTTCCCGTACGCCTTGATTGACTGCATCCTCAAAGGATCCCCCTGTTAAGTGTATTTCCTGTCCCAGTTCCACAAACAGGATCGCCATGCCGGTGTCCTGGCAAATGCCGACCCGTTCGTTGCGGGCGATTTCATTGTTCTCCAGCAATTGCCGAAGCAACATGCATCCGATCGGGGATTCTTCCTGTTCCAGTCCGGATCGAAGGGCCAATGTGATGTCATCCCCTATGGTGCATAGCATATCCAAGTATAACTGTCTCACAGCATCCCGGATCTTGTCGGTATGGATCTCTCTCATGATTCAACGCCTCCTTGCGATTCATTTTACACCAGTATGAAGAGACAACTTATCACTTTTTAACGGAACGCAGTGATATATTGACGCGGTTGGAATGATGGGGTGCAGTTGATAATAATTATCATTAAGCAATTCGGCTTAACGTGCATGAATAAGGTAGTCATGCGGGATGATTTTCGTGAAAACAGAATATACGACAATTTTTTCTTAATTCCAAATAATCGCTTTTCGCCTTGATATTCGGGCGTTTAAAGCATATAATTTTCATGGAACGTATATCTGCAATAACATTGCAAACAAAGGAGATTTATAATGAGTAAGAGAGAATTTGCACCGGATACCAAAATTATCCACGGCGAAAAGCACGGGATGAATCCCTACGGCTCTTTACAGATGCCTATTTTCCAGACTTCCACATTCGAATTCGAAAACACCGCACAAGGCGCAGCTCGTTTTGCAGGCAAAGAAGGCGGCTATATCTACAGCAGACTCGGCTCGCCGACCACGACACAAGTAGAAGAAAAAGTCGCTTATCTGGAAGATGCAGAAGCCGCTTGTGCTTTTTCTTCCGGCATGGGCGCGATTTCCTCCTCGACGACCACTTTCCTCAAGGCCGGCGACAGAATGGTTGCCGACAAAGCTCTCTACGGCTGTACGTTCGCGCTCTTCAGCCACAAGCTTTCCCAGTTCGGGATCGACGTGGAATTTGTTGATTTCAGAGATCTTGCCGCAGTCAAGAAAGCTCTGGAAAAAAAGACAGATATGATCTATTTTGAAACCATCGCTAATCCGACCATGAAGGTAGTCGATATCGAAGCAGCTGCAAAATTGGCTCACGATGCCAACAAGGATTGTATCGTTGTGGTAGACAACACATTTGCCACCGGATTGATATGCAAACCGCTGAATCTTGGCGCGGATATCGTCGTACACAGCGCTACGAAATACCTGAATGGCCATGGCGACGTGATCGCAGGATTCGCAGCATCTTCAAACAAATATATGGCTACAATCAAAGGGGTAGGTCTTAAGGACCTGACCGGTTCCGTGTTGGGCCCCCAGGAAGCTTTCCTGGTCAACAGAGGACTCAAAACACTTACGATCCGGATGCAGAAGCATTGCGAGAACGCGCTGAAGATCGCACAGGCTCTGGAAAAAGACTCCAGAATCAAAAACATTTATTATCCCGGTTTGGCAAGCCATGTGGATGCAGCCGTCATTAAGAAGCAGCTGAAGAACTTCGGCGGTATGATCGCATTTGATACAGAAACACCGGAAATCGCCGAGAAAATGATGAACAATGTTCAGCTTTGCACACTGGCTGTAAGCCTGGGCGATGCCGAAACCTTGATCCAGCATCCCGGCTCCATGACCCATTCCACATACAGTGACGCAGAAATGGAAGCCGCCGGCTTTTCCAAGTGCCTGGTCCGTCTTTCCGTAGGTCTGGAAGATCCCGACGATATTATCTGGGATGTGCTGCAGGCTCTGGATATCGCGACCAAATAACGAATTAGAGTCAGAATACATTTGAAAACTCGGAAGTCCGACGGCTTCCGAGTTTTCATAAAACAGCAAGGAGCTATGTATGTTGAAGGTCAAAAGGCTCGTTCCGAGCAGAGGGTGTGACTTATATCTGCTTCAAACCGAAGAAAAAGCAGCGGTCCTGGATACGGGAATGTTTCACTGTGCAGAACAGACCGTTGCGGTGATCCGGGAAGCGCTGGAAGGGAGACATCCCGATTTTGTGCTGCTTACCCATACGCACTACGATCACGTGGGCGGCATTCCGGCGATTCGGAAAGCTTTTCCCGGAATCAAGGTCTACGGCTCTGCCTACGCGGCCTATGTGCTGCAGCGCCCCGGGGCGAGAAAAGTGATGCGGCAACTGGGGCTGGAAGCAGCCAAGACCTATATCGGTGAGGATGCGGAACTGGACGCCTTTGACGAAAATGCGCTCTGTGTGGACGAGATCATCGGAGAAGGAGACGAAATCGATCTGGGATCCCGACGTCTCAGGGTCTACGAGACACCCGGTCATACGACGTGCAGCCTCACTTTTTATGAACCGGAGGACAAGATCCTTCTCCTTTCCGAAAGCACCGGAGTCTACGTGGACCCCACATGGGTAGACGTGTCGATCCTTACCGGATACGGTCAGACGATGGATTCCATCGAGAAGTGCAAGGCATTGGGCGCGGAGACCCTTTATGTTTCTCATTACGGCAAGATATCTGATCTGTCGCCGGAAGCTTATTTCACACTGGCAAAAAATAGCGCGGCTGCATTTAAAAATCTGGTCCTGAAGGAATGGGGAAGGGGCTGCTGTGACGAAGAAGTGATGCAGGCCTGCAGAGAACAAATTTGGTGCACAAAAGTAAAGGGTCATGAGGATCAGCCTGTGGCAGCTTTTGACGCAAACACTAAGGCATTTTTGAATGTTCTTCGCAAAGAATCCCCCAACTTATCTGAAATTCGAGATTAGTTTCCCTTCAAATTTCTTTATGGGAGATTTATCGATGGCACAGCTTGGACCATTATGATATACTATTATGAGTGTTAATGTGAATTGACTGAAACACTCAACCACCAACACTTTTAAACCGGAGGTAATAATAATGAAAGGTTTAACCGAAATCAGATGGCACGGTCGCGGCGGCCAAGGCGCCAAGACAGCCGCTCTTCTGTTAGCCGACGTTGCATTCAGCACGGGTGCGGAAGTACAGGGGTTTCCCGAGTACGGTCCGGAACGTATGGGTGCGCCGATAACGGCATACAATCGGGTCAGCGACAAGCCCATTCGAGTCCACTCAAACATCTACGCGCCGGATTACGTCGTCGTCGTAGACGAAACACTGCTGGAGGACATCGATGTCACTGCCGGACTTTCAGAAGAAGGTGCGGTAATCATTAATACAGCGAAGGATAAGGAAGAAATCATACCGCTGTTGAAGGGATATCAGGGCAGAGTTTGTACCATCGACGCGCGCAAGGTTTCCATGGAAGCTCTGGGAATGTATTTCCCGAATTCTCCCATGCTGGCTGCCGTGATCAAGGTAAGCGGAATCATGCCCGAAGAGAAGTTTTTGGAAGAAATGCAAATGTCCTATGAGCACAAGTTCGCCTCAAAACCCCAAGTGATCGAAGGGAACATGAAGGCGTTGAAGATCGCTCTCAAGGAGGTGAAGGAATAATGAAGACAGATATCAGCAAACAAGGACTGGATGTGAAATGGCAGGATATGACCATAGGTGCCAGTATTGTTCACAGTGGCGGCAGCGAACAGTTTAATACCGGTGAATGGCGTGTGGACAGACCGATCTTCCTGGTCGATCAATGCAAGCAATGCTTGCTGTGCGTGCCTGTATGCCCCGACAGTTCCATTCCCGTCGTGGACGGAAAACGTACCGATTTTGATTATGACCACTGCAAAGGCTGTGGGATCTGCGCCAAGGTTTGCCCCTTTGGTGCAATTGAAATGAAAAAGGGGGTAAAGTAAATGGCCATACGTGAAAGATTATCCGGCAACGAGGCAGTCTCCACTGCCATTCGTCAGATCAACCCGGATGTCATGCCCGCATTTCCGATCACACCTTCTACGGAGATACCCCAATACGTATCTTCTTATGTGGCTGACGGACTGATTGACACTGAGTTTGTTGCCGTGGAAAGCGAACACAGCGCCATGAGCGCCACCATCGGCGCATCGGCGGCAGGAGCCAGAGCGCTCACAGCGACCTCTTCTGCCGGATTGGCTCTCATGTGGGAAGAACTGCACATCGCATCTTCCGACAGGGTTCCGGTGGTGTTGGCTTTGGTGAATCGAGCATTGTCCGGGCCCATCAATATCAACGCAGACCACTCCGATGGAATGGGCGCCAGAGATTGCGGGTGGATCCAGCTCTATTCGGAAGACAATCAGGAAGCCTACGACAATATGGTCATGGCCTTCCGCATCGCGGAACACCCGGATGTCTTGCTTCCGGTCATGGTGTGCCAGGACGGATTTATCACCAGTCATGCCGTTCAGAACATACTTTTGCTCGAAGATGAAGAAGTCAAAAAATTCGTGGGCGAATACACCCCCGAAAATTACCTTCTCAACGCAGAAAACCCCATGGCGGTGGGGCCTTATGCCGTAACGAATTATTATATGGAAGCCAGAAGATCTATGGCGGAAGGTATGGTCGCCTCCAGGAAAGTCATCCTGGATATCGCGAGAGAATATGAAACCCTCAGCGGACGCGGTTATAGCTTTTTCGAAGAATATCACACGAAAGACGCAGACTATGTCATCGTAATCATGGGATCAGCTTCCGGCGCGGCCAAGGATGCCTGCGACAAACTCAGAGCAAAAGGGAAGAAAGTCGGTGTACTGAAGATCAGAGTATTCCGTCCGTTCCCTGCGGCAGAGTTGGCAGCTGCCCTGAAAAATGCAAAAGCGATCGCCGCAATGGACCGTGCCGAAAGTTTCAGCGGCAACAGCGGTCCCATGGCAGCCGAGCTGAAAGCGGCGCTTTTCGACGCGAAACAGTGCCCCGAGATCCTCTCCATGGTGTACGGATTGGGCGGAAGAGATATCACAGTGGAAGATATGGAAATGATCTATGCGGATCTCGAAGCAGGAAACTTCGAGTGCAAAGAGCTTCCGTACCGTTATGTAAATGTCAGAGAGTAGGGGGTGCGGACCATGGCATATAATTTCAAAGAAGTAATGAGCCGTCCGGAGCGCCTGGTGCCCGGCCACAGAATGTGTGCAGGCTGCGGAGCCACCGTAGCGCTCAGGAACGTGCTGAAAGCAATCAAACCCGAAGATAAGGCAGTCATCGCCAACGCCACCGGATGCATGGAAGTATCCACTTTTACGTATCCGTATTCGGCCTGGACGGACAGCTACATCCACAATGCGTTTGAAAACGCCGCGTCTACAGCCGGCGGTGTGGAAGCAGCATACAATGCGCTGAAGAAGCGGGGCAAGATCGACGAAACATTCAAATTCCTCGCAGTGGGCGGTGACGGGGGAACGTATGACATCGGCTTCCAATCCCTGTCGGGGGCGATGGAACGCAACCACGATATGGTATACGTCTGCTACGACAATGAAGCCTACATGAACACGGGCATCCAGAGGTCTTCCGCAACGCCCATGTTTGCAGACACCACGACAACGCCCAGCGGGACGGTGTCTGACGGGAAAAAACAAAACCGGAAGGATCTGACCGAAGTAATGGCGGCCCACAAGATCCCCTATGCGGGTCAAACCACATTGATGGGAAACTTCAAGGACTTGATCGTGAAAGCCGAAAAAGCGATTTATACGGAAGGTGCCTGCTTCCTGAATATCCTGGCACCTTGTCCGAGAGGATGGCGCTACGAAGCCGAAAATATCATGGATATTTGTAAAGCAGCCGCAGACACCTGTTTCTGGCCGCTTTACGAGGTCGAAAACGGCGAAAAGTGGACTATTACCTATGAACCGAAGAAAAAGCTGCCGATCGAAGAATTCCTGAAGCTGCAGGGGCGGTTTCGCCACCTGCTGCAGCCCGGAAAAGAAGACCAGGTCGCAAAACTTCAGGCCGAAGTCGACAAAAGATGGGAATTGCTGCAGAAAAAATGCAGTCTCTAAAAAAGCCGAACAACGCTGCGCAGATGCGCAGCGTTGTTCTTTTAGAGTCCCAGTTCATTGTGGATGTAGTCCACACTTTTCTGTATGCTGTCGTGTGGATCCATCCAGTAGATGGAATCGTTGATTTCCAGGCTTAGATAGCCGGTGAAATCGTTTTCCTCCAAGATGTCGATATATTCCTTCAACGGAAGGTTTCCCGTGCCCAGGATCGAGTGTCCCGAAGGGTCGCCGTCACAGTAATGGATAAGGCGGATATGATCCCGGAATCGGTCGTATTGATCCCGCAGCGTTTCACCCATCACTTCCATGGCGACCACATCGACGCAAACGTTCAGGGCGGGGCTGTCGACCTCTCGGAGCATACGCGTCATATCTTCCCGGGAGACGAGCAAATTGCTTTCGTAAGGCTGCAATTGCTCAATAATCATTTCGATGCCTCTGGATTCCGCTTTTTCGCACAGTGTTCGTATCGATTCTACACATCGTTTCCACGATTCTTCCCGGGGTAGATCCCGAAGACCGCATCCCGTATTCAGAAACACCTGATTCGTGCCCAGGATTTCCGCATCTTCCATTGCTGCTTCCATGTATCGGATCGTGCTGTTGCGAACAGCCTTTTCCGGAGAGGCATAGCTGAACGGATAGGAGAGTGTTTCCGGGGTATAGACTACGACATGCAATCCCCTGTCATCAATGTTGCGGCGAATTTGCTTCAATCTTTGTTCTGCCTCTGCGGCTGTAGAATAACTCATCCGGTTATAGTGGGGAACACCGCCCCAAAAATCCACATTGCGGATCCCGCACCGGACCATGGAATCCAGATAATAGGCAAGAGAGTGCTGAACATACTGCACGCTCATAACAGAGAACTGTTCAAATTTGATTGTACTCATCGATTCCTCCTGTTGTATAAATGACTTTCGAAATCAATTGCGAATATGGTATACTGTACACAGTTTATCACAAAAGGAGTGCGAATTGAAAATAATCACATGGAATGTAAACGGAATTCGGGCATGCCTGGGGAAAGGCTTTCTGGATTACGTGCAAAGCGAAGACGCAGACATAATATGTATTCAGGAAACCAAAATGCAAGTCGGCCAGGCAGTCGTGGATCTGCCCGGGTATTTTCAATATTGGAACAGTGCTGAAAAAAAAGGATATTCCGGCACTGCAATATTCACCAAAAAAGAGCCCTTGCACGTTCTCATGGATATCGGTATCGATGTGCACGGCACAGAAGGACGCGCCTTGACCCTGGAATACCCGACATTCTATATGGTGACCAATTATACCCCCAATTCCCAGGATCAGTTGGCGCGATTGGCATACCGGTTGCAGTGGGAAACGGACAACCGGACGTTTCTCGAAAGTCTGGATCAGAAGAAACCGGTCATTCTCTGCGGGGATCTGAACGTGGCGCCGCAGGAGATCGACTTGAAAAATCCGTCGAGCAACCGCAGAAACGCGGGGTTTACAGATGAAGAAAGAGAAGCATTTGCTTCGTTGCTGGCCTCCGGTTTTACCGATGCATTCAGACATCTCTTCCCGGAGAAAAAGGAGGCCTACACCTGGTGGAGCTATCGCTTTCGTGCCAGAGAGCGGAACGCAGGATGGCGGATCGATCATTTCGTTGTTTCAAACCGGATCGTCTCATCGATTTGCGATGTCATCATACGGGATGACATCATGGGCAGCGATCACTGCCCCGTTGTACTGGATATTGACCTTTAGGAGGAATCGATGATTGCTGCTGGCGTAGATATCGGTGGATCCTTCATCAAGGCAGGCTTGGTCGATACCGCAAACGGCCGGATCAAAGCGCGCTGTTCTGTCCCGTTTCCGAAAGGACAGGGCGAAGAGGCTGTCTGGGATCTTGTGGATGCGTCCGTCAAGAAACTGCTTCGATCGCAGAAGATGGATCCGGCGGACCTTGGCTTCGTCGGCGTGGCCCTGCCGGGCACATTGAGCCCGGATAAAACCACGGTGATCCACGCCTATAATCTGAATTTCCACGGCACACTGGTTTACAGACCTCTGCAAGAACGCTTTCCGCATACTCCTCTTGCCGTCATGAACGACGGTGATGCGGCCACCGTTGCCGAACATCAATTCGGAGTATTGAAAGGAGCGCGTACCGCCGTACTCTTAACCCTGGGTACCGGGGTAGGCGGAGGCTTGATCCTGAACGGAAAACTTTTCGGCGGAGGACTGGGGAATGGTGTGGAACCGGGGCATATGACACTTCGCTATGACGGAGAGCCTCACATTTGCGGCAACAATGGCTGCGTGGAAATGTACTGCGGAGCACACGGTCTGGCTACAGAGAAACCGGAGGCAACGCCGCGAGAGATCATCGAAGGGATTCGACGGGGCGATGCCGAATCGGAAAAAGTGTTGGATCGATACACCGATGCTTTGAGCAGTGCTTTGGTGTCCATCGTGAACTTACTGGATCCCGAGGTGATCGCATTGGGTGGCGGGATCTCCAACGCAGGTGCGCCGTTGATCGACATGACGGCCCGAAAAGTGCGTGAAAAATCTTTCTTCGTCGCGGAGCGCCGGATTGTCAGGGCCTCAATGGGCAACGATGCGGGAATCGTAGGTGCTGCCGTAGCCGGCGATTGCTTGTAAGCAATGGGTGTAAGTGCAAAGAATGCAACAGCAGAAAAAGAGAATAACGCAATGGCGCAAGGAGGGATCCGACCATGAGAAATGTAACGACCAGGTTCGCCGAAAGAGGTGATTTGCAGCGTCTGCTGGCCATCGAAGCCGCCGCTTTGCCTTCGACAAGATATCTGGCGGAAGTGGAAGAGGAGTTTTACGATCCGGACAGAGGCGAGCTGATCGTAGCCGAGATCGACGGTATCGTGGCCGGTTTTGCACACTATTCGATCCAGTACGATAATGCCGCCTGGATCGAAACGCTGCGCGTGGATCCGCCTCTGCAGAAGAAGGGCGCCGGTGCGGCGATCTGGGACCGAATCATGGAAAAATGCAGAGAAATGAATCCGCCGGCCGTTCGCATGTATACCAATATCGGAAACGACGGATCGATCAAGCTGGCTTACCGTAACGGATTGGGAATCTGTCTGAACACCCATGAATACGAATTGAAATTGCAGAATGTTCCGGCGCCTTTCAAACATGATTTTCAGCCGGTTGCTTACAAAGACGCAGCGCGGGTGCTGGCACCCTATAAAGACGGGTACCATGGCTATTATTTCACCAATCGTACCTTTTACGAAATGAACGATGCGCTCTACAAAGCATTGGCCGAAGACGGGAAAATATGGGCAAAAGATGATGCGGTCGTCGTGGTCGGGTCTCGGTATCGTCACGAATCCGCGCTGCACGTGGGTATGCTGTGCGGCAACGCAGATCACTGCATCGATTTCGCTGTTGCCGAAGGTCTTCGACAGAGCGTACCCAAGATCGTCTGCATGATTCCCAGCGACAGGCAGGAACTGGCCGATGTGCTGAGGGCCCGCGGCTTCACACTGAATGGCAACGACATCATCATGATGGAAAGAATATTGTAACCCTTGCAGAAACCCCGGAAGCGCCGCGTGTTCGCTTCCGGGTTTTTTTACAAGGTCTGTATTTCCTTCTTCCAAAGCCTTCGGAGCAGATATAGGCTCACGCAGGTCGCTGCCACATCGGCAATCACGTAGGACCACCAAACGGTGTCCAATCCCAGCGTGTATGCCAGAATGTATGCGAGGGGGAGCAGAAGGATCAGTTGTCGCAGGATCGAAGAGATCAGTGCGTAAATGCCGTGTCCCGTCGCTTGAAAAAAGGTAGACATCAATATGCCGACTGCGGCAAAAGGATAGCAAAGACTGATGATACGCAATGCATCAACGCCCATGCGCATCAGTTCACCTTCTGCCCGGAAGAGTCCCATGACTTCCCGCGGAAACGTTTGAAATACAAATGTTCCAAACAGCATGATCGTGAGAGCGGTAACGATTCCCACAAAGAATGTCTTCTTCAATCGGCCCCGGTTTTTGGCGCCGTAATTATACCCGAGCACGGGCAGAAGACCTTGGTTCAGCCCGAACACCGGTAAGAAGACGAAGGTTTGAACTTTATAGTAAACACCGAGTACTGCAACGGCTGTGGCGCTGAACTGAATCAGCAGTGCGTTCAGTCCCAGCGTCAGGATCGAACCCACCGACTGCATGATAATGCTGGGCAGTCCTACGATGTACACATCCTTGATGATCCTTGCAACAGGCCGAAAGTTTCGGAGATGGATTTTGACGGAAAACGGTTTGGTGTAAAGCAGGGTCATCGAAAGAACCATGGCGACGAATCGGCCGATGACGGTGGCGATCGCTGCGCCGGTCACACCCATGGCAGGCATCCCCAGCAGTCCGAAGATCAGGATCGGATCCAGAATGATGTTCGTGATCGCGCCACTCAGTGCGCACAACATCGGGAGGATCATATTCCCTGTTGCCTGCATGATTCGTTCTGCGTTGATTGCGGTAAAAATGAAAAGAGATCCGGTACAAATAATCCGGCAGTACGAAGCTGCCGGCACGATCAGCAGGGGATCGTCACTGAATGCGCGGACGAACACCTCCGAAAAAAAGAGTCCGAACAACGCAAACACGATCCAACTGCAGAGTGCAAGAAATATACCGTGCGCAGCGGTCAAATCCGCCTCCTTTTGTCTGCCTTCGCCCAGCCGTCTGGAGATGAGAGATGCAAGACCAACGCCGGTACCGACACCGATAGCGATGGAAAGAAGTTGGATCGGATAGATCAGAGAAACTGCCGATAGTGCACTTTCCCCCAACCTTGACACATAAATACTGTCTACGATGTTGTAAAACGCCTGAATAAACATGGAAAACATGGCAGGCAGAGACATTTTCATGATCAGCGGGAGAATCGGATCGGTGCCCATGCGATTCTTACGGGAAGAAGTCGTTTCATTTTGATTTGCAGGTGGCAGATTTTGTGACATACGGTAACCGGTATCCTTTCACGCCTTTTCACTATATAGGTGCAAATTTTTTCTGTCAAGTTCGTTTGCGTCAACGGTGTCGGTTCTTGAAATTTGTTCTCATTTATGCTATTATTTAGGCACAACGAGAAGGGAGCTGATACCATTGGGCAGGCACGGCACGATCGCTGGGCGGAAAGCCTCGCAGGATTCAAAGAGAGCAGCAGTTTTTACGAAGTACGCAAGAGCCATTACGGTAGCCGCAAAAAGCGGAGGCGACCCGGAGTACAATGTATCTTTGAAGCATGCGATCGATAAAGCGAAAAGCATCAATATGCCCAACGACAACATCACCCGTGCCATTAAAAAGGGTACCGGTGAACTGGAGGGCGAAACCTACGAAACAGGAAGCTTCGAAGGATACGGTGCCGGAGGCGTTGCCGTCGTGGTGGATGTGCTCACCGATAACAGAAACCGAACAACTGCTTCGGTGAAACATGCTTTTGATAAATACGGCGGAAATCTGGGTGTTCCGGGATGCGTTTCTTATATGTTCGACCGAAAAGGAGTTTTCGTCTTCGACAAGGCCGACGGGATCACGGAAGAGGAATTGATGGAGGTCGCGTTGGAAGCCGGAGCCGACGATGTGCTTGTATACGATGACAGCTTCGAAGTTCTCTGCGCGCCGGAGCAATTCGATTCAGTCGGAGAAAGTTTCAAGGAAGCGGGGCTGAATCCTCTGGAAGCAGATGTGGATCAAATTCCCTCGATGGAATCGACGCCCACTTCGGAAGAAGATATCAAAAATTTAAAGAAAATGATCGAAACACTGGAAGAAGATGACGACGTGCAAAAAGTCTATACAAATTGTACGATCGATCTGTACGAAGAGTAAAACAACTATCCTGGGGTGTTCGTTAAGACCGTTAATTCAACCTACACTAATTTTTCGGGACTCCGCGTTTATCCGACTATGTCAGGCCTCTGCAGAGTGGAAGGCAGAAAACGGTAACAGGTAACCCACCTATCGGATGATAGGGCGTGAATTAGGGTCTGACGGCACTTTGGGATTTTTTTGAGCGGAGCGGATTCATGAACAAAGCACAGAGCATGACAATCAGCGAGTGGACGGATGCGCTGTCTTCTGCGGCACCGATCCCCGGCGGCGGCGGCGTCGGTGCTTTGCTGGGTGTGCTCTCCGCTTGTCTGGCTTCCATGGTAGGGAACCTGACTGTCGAAAAAAAAGGATACGAAGCGTTTTCACTCGAGTGTGAAAAGCTGATCCAAAAGGCCAATGAACTTCGGAATCGTCTGCTGCAGCTGATCGATGAGGATGCGATTGCCTTCGAAGCGTTGATGAAAGCGTGGAAAACCGGTGCGAACGACCAGGCATACGCCAATGCTTCGGAACCGGCTGCACGGACAATCCACGAAATCGTTACGCTCTTGGACATCCTGAATGTATTCAAAGAGAAGGGCAACAAGAATGTTTTGAGCGACGTAGGCGTCGGAGCTTGCTGTGCTGCTGCAGCGCTGGAAACGAGCCGCATCAATATCTTGGTGAACCTCCGATACATCGGCGCACCGAACGTACGGAAAGAATTCGAAATGCTTCTGGATGTGCTGATCCCGGAGGGGATCAAGCGGGCCCGAGATTTGATGAAACAAGTAGAAAGGGAACTTCAGTAAGATGAGAGCGACAAAGATCATCGATATCCGTGATGTGGGAGATCTTCGGATCGGCCAGGCGGAAGATTCCGACGCCGGAACCGGCTGTACCGTGATCGTTGTTCCCGGCGGTGCTGTCGGCGGAGTGGATGTGCGCGGCGGAGGGCCCGCCACCCGGGAAACAGATTTACTGGATCCCGTCAATATGGTGGAAACGGTCTTTGCGGTGATCCTGTCGGGAGGGAGCGCATACGGACTGGATGCCGCCGGCGGCGTCATGCGTTTCCTGGAAGAGAAACACATCGGATTTCCGGTGGGAGAAATGGTCGTTCCCATCGTGTGCGGAGCGTCGCTGTTCGATTTGGCCGTCGGGAACGGATCGGTCCGCCCCGATGCAGAGATGGGATACAAAGCGTGCGGAAATGCTTTTGACCGGACTCCGCTTTTGGAAGGAAATCACGGTGCGGGCACCGGAGCCACTGTGGGAAAATATGCAGGCCCCAGCCGCATGATGAAATCCGGTATCGGACAGTATGCGCTGCAATCCGGCAAACTGAAAGTCGGAGCCATCGTTGCGGTAAACGCATTGGGTGATGTGCTTTCCTGCGACAGGAAGGAAAAGCTTGCCGGCGTACTGAACGAAGATTTGAGCGGCATCGATGACACGTGCCGTCTCGTTTTGGAGAACCGAACGCCCGAAAAGGATGTTTTTTCCGGAAACACGACGATTTGCTGCGTCGTGACCAATGCGAGACTCACAAAGCCTCAGGCGGGAAAATTGGCTTCGATCGCCCAAAACGGCCTTGTAGACGTGATCTCTCCCGTACACACCATGAACGACGGGGATACGGTATTTACACTGGCATTGGGCGAAGTGGATGCGGATCCTCTTGCCGCAGGCATCCTGGCCAGGGAGGCGGTTGCGCGGGCAATCAATCGTGCCGTCAAAGAAGCGCGTCCTGCCTACGGACTCAAATGTGCGGCGGATTTTCAGGCCGACGTTCAATGATCTCAAGATGGCAATCGATCTGAAACAGGAACAACTGATACAAAGAGCAAAAAAAGGGAGCGCCGAAGCATTTGAAGCGCTCATTTTATCTTGTCACAGCAAAGCGTATGCCGTGGCGTTTCGCTATATGAAAAACGAATCGGATACCCAGGACGTACTCCAGGAAGCCTATATCAAACTGTATACAAAACTGAAGACGTTCTCTCACAGGAGCAGCTTTGACACGTGGTTCATCCGAATCGTCATCAACTGCTGCTACGATGCGCTGCGGCAACAAAAGAGTACCCGAAACAGAAGGAATCCGGCCGATGAGGGCGACGACCCCCGGGACATGATGCCGGGAACCGGCCCGGAGGACTCCCCGGAAGAAGCTGTGCTGAAAGAAGAAAGACGTTCAATGCTCGAGAAAGCGATGGAATCCCTTTCGCCGGAGCACCGGGATGTATTGGTCCTAAGGGAGTATCAGCAGTATTCCTACGAAGAGATCTCACGGATCCTGGAGCTCTCCGAAGGTACTGTGAAATCCAGGATCAATCGCGCCAAACTCCGATTGTGTGAGATATTGAAGGAACAAAACCCGGAGTTCTTCGTCTAAAGAATAAAAGCGCTCCTACAAGGATAACCATGTTGAATCAGGATTGCCAAAATTACACATCGATGTTTCAGGATTATCGGGACGGCACGTTGAACCCTGCACTGCAGGAAGCGTTGACGCAGCATCTGAGATCCTGCAGCAAATGCCGTGAACTGCTTCGTGAATTCGAGCAGATCACGGATTTGCTGCGCGCCGAACCGGAGGTGGACGTTCCGACGGCAGTCATCCCGGATGTAACGGAGATCATTGCATCGGCCCGAAATCGAAACCGCTCAAAACACAGGCAGTGGGTCAGTGTGGCCGCCGTGCTGCTGGTATTCGCAGGTTCCGCGCTGGTCATGAACCAGGGAGGGATCGATACGCAGCAGGCGAAGGATGAACATTTATCACATACGAGTGGGATAAAGGAGGCCGAAGGAGAAGAACCGGACTATGGCGCTTCCTCGGTCGGCGAATTGCCGCCTGAACAGCAATCGGACGGAGACGGATACACGGACACGCAGGAGACAGTCGACGCACTGCGCTATGTAGAGTGCGAAACGGAGAAAGGACCGGACGCTTTCGACCGGGCGCTGCAGGACCCGATATTCAACGATTGGCTCACTGAAAACGATTTGGGCTACGGATACGAATTGGTGGAGTGTATCCCGGAGGAAGACGGAAGTGCGACTTTTGTGATATACTTCTATGAGGACGAACGCCGTACGCTGCGATACGACGCATCGGACCCCGGATGGCTATCCTATTCGAACGTCAGGAGTTTCAATTGGAGCGAGAACGAATTGTAATCATCGACGGCAACAGCCTGGTGAACCGGGCATATTATGCAATCCAGCGTCCGATGATCACCAAAGAAGGCCTGTATACTCAAGGTATTTACGGGTTTTTAAGTATGCTGCAGAAGATACGAAACGACTATGAACCTACCCATATGTTAGTCGCATGGGACAGAAAGGCACCCACGTTTCGTCATCAGGAATACGATGCATACAAAGCGGGTCGTCAGAAAATGCCTCCCGAGCTGGCAATGCAGCTTCCGCTGCTGAAAGATATTCTCTCTGCCATGAACATCAGGATGTATGAACTGGATGGCTACGAAGCGGACGATATCATCGGGACCGTTGCAAAGAAATCGGAAGAGGAAGGCATCCAGGCCTACGTGATCACAGGAGATAAAGACGCGCTTCAGCTGGCCAATGATCAAACTACGGTCATCATCACGAAAAAAGGAATTTCCGAATTTGCCTCCTACGACGAAGAGGCCATGCAGGAAGAATTCGGCTTCGGCCACATTCAGTTTATCGACTACAAAGGCTTGCGGGGAGATCCCTCCGACAATATTCCGGGTGTGCCCGGCGTGGGAGAGAAGACTGCCGTCAAGCTGATCCGCCAGTTCGGAAGCATCGAAAATCTGCTGGACCATATCGATCAGATCGAAAGTCCCAAGCTTCGGGAGAAAATGCAGGAACATGCAACCGTTGCACTGATGAGCAAGCGCCTGGCTACGATCTTTACCCGGGTTCCACTGTCATTCACATTGGAAGAATGCCGCATGCAGTCGCCGAATATCCATGAACTGATCGAATTGTATCGCCGCCTGGAATTCAGAACGCACATGAAAAACCTGATGGAACAGGAAAAAGAGGGGATGTACGAATCCGAAGAAGACCGTGCGCCGAACGATACGCCATTTCCTCCTGCCCGGCGAATCGATCAGGACGAAGATATGCGCAAATGGCTGAAGGAACTGGACAATGCAAAGGATGTGGTCATTGACGTGCAAAGTGATGACAGCCATACGCGAAAGCCATCGTTAGACGGTATCGAATGGTTGGTTGACGGAACGTGCGTCTACATGCCCGGCACGTCACAGCTTCCGGAATTACTGCGGGAAGTCCTTTCCGGAAAATCGCTGGATCTCATCGGATTCGATCTTCAGCGGGTTTACTATGTGCTGATGTCGCAAGGAGTGGATATCGGGAACTTCAACACGAAGTTCGACTGCGCACTCGCCCAGTACATTCTGTCTCCCAACAAGAGATCTCTCAGTCTCAAAACACTGTTGTACGAGACCTTCCACAAGGACTACGAGGGCAGTGATGATCGGGAAGAGCAGATCGGTTTCTTTGCGGATGATCCGGAAGGGGAACGTCTCCGGGCCGTCGGGACCAAGCTCCACATGTTGAATCAACTGAAGGATATGTTGAAAGAACAGATTCGTGAACAGGAACTGGAAGAAGTCTTATATACGATAGAATTTCCTTTATGCAGAATCCTTGCCGATATGGAAGTGCAGGGCATGAAAGTGGACAAAGCCGCACTGAAGGAATTCGGAGACAGATTAAAAAAAGACATCCATGCGCTGGAAACAGAGATCCACGAATCGGCCGGACGGGAATTCAATATCAACTCTCCCCAACAACTGGGACAGATCCTGTTCGAAGAATTGAATCTCCCGGGCGCCAAGAAAACAAAACGCGGATTCGCCACCCATGCGGAAATCCTGGAAAAGCTGGCGCCGGATCATCCGATCGTGGAAAAGGTGCTTTCGTACAGGACGCTGACCAAGTTGAACAGCACCTATGTGGAAGGATTGATCCCGCTCATCGATGAAAACGGAAAGATCCATGCTCACTTTCAGCAGACGGTGGCGGCCACAGGCCGGATCAGCTGTACAGAGCCCAATTTGCAGAACATCCCCATTCGACAGGAGTTGGGCAGACAGCTTCGAAAAGCTTTTGTTGCGGAAAGTCAGGACTACATTCTGGTCGGCGCAGATTACTCGCAGATCGAACTGCGTGTGCTGGCACACATGTCTCAGGATCCCACGTTGATCGAAGGATTCAACAAAGGGCTTGATGTCCATCGGATTACGGCATCGAAAGTGTTCGGCGTTCCGGAAGACCAAGTGACCGATGGCATGCGTTCCGATGCCAAGGCGGTGAATTTTGGTGTGATCTACGGTATGGGTGGATTTCGTCTGGCAAACGAACTGACCATCAGCCGGGCACAGGCCGAGCACTATATCAACGAGTATTTTGCCAAGTATGAGCAGGTCAAAACTTTCATGGACACGACGATCAGGGAATGCCGTGAGAAGGGCTATGTAACGACGATGTTTGGCCGCAAACGCCCGATTCCGGAGATCAATGCATCCGCTTTTACGGTCCGGCAGCAGGGAGAGCGGTTGGCTATGAACACACCGATCCAGGGAAGCGCAGCAGATATCATTAAGCTGGCGATGATCAAGGCCTACGATGCATTGAAGCGGGATTGCCCAAAGTCGGCTCTGATTCTCCAAATCCACGACGAACTGATCATACAGGCGCATCGCACGGAGACGGAGAAAGTGCGCAGACTGTTGGAAGACTCTATGAAAGGGGCGGCAGAGCTGACCGTGACAATGGACGTGTCGTTGAATGAAGGAGAAAACTGGTACTTACTGAAGTAGGAGACAACATGAAAATTATTGGATTGACCGGAGGCATCGGATCAGGAAAAAGTACTGTTTCCGAGTTGTTGAAAGAGCGCGGATACACCGTCGTGGATGCAGATGAACTCTCGCGCGAAGTCTGTAAAAAGGGCTCGCCGCTGCTGCGGTTGTTGGTACGGGAGTTCGGCATTGAAATCATACGGGAAGACGGCACCATGGATCGAAAGAAACTGGCCGACCTTGCGTTCGACTCTCAGCACGGTACGCGCAGGCTCAATGAACTCGTTCAGACTGCGATCTTGGTGCGTGCGCTGGAATATTTCAACCATTTGCGCATGTCCGGAGAAGTGGATGCATGTTTCTTTGATGTACCGATGCTGTACGAAGCCGGATGGGATAAATATACGGATGAGGTATGGCTGGTCACCGCGCCGCAAGATATTCGCCTCAAAAGAGTCGTCCGGAGGGATCACAGTCGACGGCAGGAAGTGCTGGCCCGCATGAAGCTCCAGATGAGCGAAGAGGAAAAGATCGCTCGAGCTGACCTGATCTTGGACAATTCCGGCTCGGAATCGGACCTGGCAGAGCAGGTGGAAAAGGCCGTGGCATCACTGGATAATGTGGTGCAGCAGTGAACAGAAAAAGAAGCCCCGGGTCGATTCCCGGGGCTTCTTTTGGAGAGCAATTCGATAAGCACCAGAACCTCCGGTTGCAGATCATAGGGAGCGCAGATATTCCGTATACGCTGTGCCGGTTGTAAACCGATCCGGGTGCATGATGAAGTGGATTCCGGCCTTCAGGCAGATCATTTCAGCTCTGGCCTTGCCCGATTCGTCCGGGATGGATTTGATATCCCGGACGCCAGAACTTCCCACGATCCTGCGGATCAATTCGGTTCCGGCGTACCCTGCGGTATCTTCGAGGATGTCTCTGATATACAGTGCGAAGAACTCCTCGGATTGCATCATGAAATCTTTGGATTGATTTCTGAGGATCTGCAAAGACTTCGAAACGAATCGATCGGTAAAAGATTCTATGGTACGAAGGATCCAATCGATATACGCTGTCTTTTCCGGCCCGTCTTCCATGGTGACCCGGGCATTGGCATAGGCAAAGATCATGTTGGCGACAAAATTGCCGGTGTCATAGCCGATGGGTCCGTAGAAAGCAAATTCAGGGTCCAGGATGCAGGTTCGCTCGGGAGTCACGAAAATCGAACCTGTGTGCAAGTCTCCGTGAATCAGCGCCTGGGCCTTGGTCTGAAAACGATCCTTCAGGATCCCGACCCGGGCTTTGAGTGCGTCGTTTTCGTAAATCATCTTCCGCATAAATGCGTCGTTAGCCGGACAGACACCGTTTTCTTCCAGATCCTGATACGGTTCTGTCAGAACATGCCGTTCCGTGATTTCGCAGGGATACACATTGATGTATCGTTTGACCAGTTCCTTTTTGTCCATAGCGCCGACCACCGTATCCGTTGTATTGATCAATACTTTGGCGCAGAAATCTGCCAGGTGTTCTGCCGCGTATTGGAATATTTTATGCGCACACAGCTCATAGCGCATGTTCTCGTATCCCTGCATATCTTCCATGAAGATGTTTTTATTTTCATCGTCGTAGAGATACAGCTCCGGTATGTATTCAGGTGCAAGGCGACGTTGGAACGACAGCACTTCGTATTCGATCCGGTTTCTGTCCGTCCCGACAAAACGGGCTTTGTAGATGCGAAGTTCGTTTTCCGCATGTTTCACGATCAAAGATTTTCCGGATGTTTCATCTTTGATTCGATACACATAATTGATGTTTCCGTCGCCGATCTCTTCGGATACCAATTTCGCATCCTTGGAAAAAAATTTCGGCAATCGATCGACGGCATAAGGGATGATGGATTCAGCTGTGTACATGCTCGGTTCCTCCTGTTACGCAAAATAGCCGGAAAGTTCGTCGGGTTTCATGAGTCCTTTGACCGTGGCAATTCCGGTGATCAGTTCCGGCGGTGTGATGTCGAAAGCCGGATAGTATCCCTTGACGCCCTCCAGGGTCAGTTTGACATCCATGGCGTGCAGCGCCAGCTCCGGATCCCGTTCTTCGATGGTGACGGTGTCGATCGTCGGGTGCGCGGCGTTGGGGTTTCCCGTGGCGTAGTAGGGGACACCCCAGTAATCGGCGGCCAGTGCGATCTGGAACGTTCCGATTTTGTTCACGACATAGCCGTCGCAGCTGATCACATCCGCTGCGGAAGTGAACAGATCGATCTTCTTCATTTTCATCGTGTATGCGGGCATGTTGTCGCAGATGACCGTCACGTCGAAGCCCATATCGCGGGCGCAACTGGCAGTGAGACGGGCCCCCTGAAAATAGGGCCTTGTCTCCGCACAGATGACTTTGATCTCGTTCCCTTGGTTGCGGCAGGCACGCAGAGTCATGGCGATATCGGTTTCCGCCCAGCATTGTGTGAGGATTGTTCCGTTTTTCGGGATCAACGAAGCGATGATTTCACCGACAGGTTCGAAGCGATTGTATCGATCGTTCAGATCTTGAACAGCTTTTTCTCTGGCTGCGTCCACCACGTCGCCGCCTTCGCGCATGGCCTTCGCAGCGGCATTCAGGATGCTGCCGGTGAAACGTTCCATTTTTGCGGAGGTGGTCGGTCTCGCATGGGAAAGGGTATAGGCTGCTTTTTTTAAATAAGCGAGTCGATCGGCTTCCTTCATCGCTTCGGATTCGTAACAGGCCAGAACCATCCCCATGCTGGCCGCGGTATAGGGGCCTCCGCTCTGGGTTACCATGTCGGCGATGGCTTGTGCTACTTCTTCGTGTTTCTGACACGTAACGTATTCGGTGCGGATGGGATAGATGCGACGGTCCAAAATACGCACTTTTCCGTCCTGAAACCAAGCGACGTTTTCGTACTGCATGATGAACCCGAGGCCGGCGTCTGCTCTTTGCATGTTTCTTCTCCTCTAAATTCCAAGTTTATGTGATTCGGATTGTGGAATAGCTGACGACAATAGTATACATGACTTCGCACTATTTGATAAGCAGTTCTGCGATTTGCACCGTGTTGGTTGCTGCGCCCTTCCGAATATTGTCGGCTACGCACCAGAGGTTGAGGCCGCTTTCCACACTGAAATCCCTACGAATTCGTCCCACATAGACTTCGTCGGTTCCTTCCGCATCCCTAGCCAGCGGATAAGTGTTGGTTGCCGGATCATCGAGGACAACAAGCCCACTCATAGCCGCGAGCTTTGCTTTTGCATCCTGCAAGTCGAAAGGCCGTTCGAATTCCAGATTGATCGATTCGCTGTGAGAGCCGCGCACCGGGACCCGGACGGTAGTCGCAGTAATCTGGATCGATTCGTCTCCCAGGATCTTCCGTGTCTCATTGACCATTTTCATCTCTTCTTTCGTGTACCCGTTATCCAGAAAAACGTCGATGTGCGGGATGCAATTGCCTGCGATGGGGTGGGGAAAAGCCTTGCAGATGTCATTTCCTTTCAATCCCTCCTCCAAATCGCGAAGGCCTTTGACCCCTGCTCCGGATACCGACTGGTAGGTCGCATATACAATGCGTCGGACTTTATATGCGTCGTGCAGCGCTTTGATCGGTAACATTGCCTGGATCGTAGAACAGTTAGGGTTTGCGATGATCCCCTTCGTTGCCTTTTCCACAGCTTCGGGATTTACTTCAGGGACGATCAACGGGACGTCCGGATCCATTCGCCAAGCGCTGCTGTTGTCTACAACGATGCAGCCGGAGGCCGCTGCAATCGGGGCGTATTTCAGAGAAATACCGGCACCTGCCGAAAAGAGAGCAATGTCGATGGGTTTTCGGAACGAGTCTTCACCGAGTTCTTCGACGACGTATTCGACCCCTCTGAATCGAATGGATTTCCCGGCTGATTTGGCGCTGGCCATCAGATACAGGTTCTCGAAAGGAAACGCACGTTCTTCCAGGATCTTCAGGAAAGTGGTTCCCACCAGCCCGGTGGCTCCCACGACGGCGATAGTGGGTTTTTTATTCATTTACGACACCTCCTTGTCGGTATATAATGTTTTTGTTTACCGTAGTTTAAACATAATTATATACACAACAAAACACAGAATACAAGTTGAATTCGGCGATCCGGCCGTAATGATCGGTAGCGAAGCGAATTGCAGAGCCTCCGGAATTGTGATAACATGATCGTGACGATTTCAATGAAAGCGGATGGGCGACAGTTGTTTGTCGAAAGCACACGGAGGAACCAATATGCCGAACACCAGGAAGGGCAAATCAACAGCATCAGCCTCTTCGAAAAAGACGTCTGCACGGAAAGCAGAAAAAGAGAAAATCCAGGCGAAAGAAAAAGAAAAGCAGGAAGTGCTGCAACGGAAAAAGCGCATGCACGACGAGATCTGGGCAATCGTTCTGATCGCAATCGGTACGTTCTTTGCCATCAGTCTGCAGACGGAGGCAACCGGTGAGATCGGTCATTTCGTGCAGGTGTTGTTGTTCGGATGTTTCGGGCGGATCGCCTACGGCCTGCCTTATTATTTGATTTTATACGGCATACTGGTATTTTCCAGAAAAGCGTCGTATATGACGTTTCGGTCGATCCTGTGTCTGATTCTTTTGTTTCTTTTTGCTTCGGTGATCAACGCGTCGTTCTACCCGCAGGCGAACGATACGATGAGCATAGCGGCCTTGCGACAGATCTTTGCAGCAGGCGCAGAAAACGGCGGCGTCCTGGGGATCCTTCCCGCATCCCTGCTGGTGAAATCGGTGGGCAAAGCAGGATTGTACATCGTTTCCGTCGTCGGAATCATGATCACGCTGCTGTTCATCATCGACACCCCTCTTGCCACTTTTTTCGACAGCTGGAAAATCAAACGAATGGCATCCCGGCAAACGAAGGAAGAACAGTTGGCCATCAACCGCTCGATCATCGAAAAAAGCGCTCAGGGCACCGGACGCCAGCGCATGGAAGAAGAACTGGAAAGAGCAAGAAAAGTCAAAGAGGCCTCGGAGCGTGCCAAAGAAGAACGGGCACCGGAAAGAGAAGAAACTCGGGGCGCTCCCGACATACACATCAGCGGAGAAGAATTCAAAGCCATGCCCGAGGAAGAATCTCTGCCGCGGTTTACACCGGAAACCATCGGCCTGAATCCGGCCAAAGAGCCGCAGGAACTGACGGACAGGCACAAAAAGATCATCGAGTACGTCACCGATGAAACGCTCTTCGGCGACGGCAAAAAGAAAACGTCGGAAGGGTTTGGGCTGGAGGGCAGTCCTGTAGCTCCGGATCGCAAGGCCAAGAGCCCTTTTGAGGAAAAGGAGGAAAGCAAGACACCTGCGGAAAAGGTCTATCGGTTTCCTCCCGTTGATCTGTTGAAAAAACCGGAAATGATTCGGGGAACCTTTGAAAAGAGCACACTCCAGAACAAAGCAAAACTGCTGGAAGAGACGCTGAGCAGCTTCGGGGTCAGCGCCAGTGTGCTCAATGTGGTAAAAGGCCCTACGGTCACCCGGTACGAAATCCAACCCAGCGCAGGCGTAAAAGTGGCCAGTATCGTACGTTTGGCAGATGATATCGCACTGAATCTCAAGGCAAAGAGCATCCGGATCGAAGCACCGATTCCGGGAAAAGCAGCCATCGGCATCGAGGTGGAAAATGAATCCATCAATAAAGTCGTTCTGCGGGAGCTCATCGAATCCAAAGAGTTTCGCCAGCATAAATCGAAGATCGCCGTGGCGGTCGGAAAAGGAATTTCGGGAGACTGCATCGTTACCGATCTCAAGGATATGCCTCATCTGTTGATCGCAGGAGCTACCGGATCCGGAAAGTCGGTTTACATCAACACGCTGATCATCAGTATTTTATATCGTGCAAAGCCGGAGGAAGTCAAGCTCCTGCTCATCGATCCAAAAGTCGTGGAACTCGGGAATTACAACGGAATACCTCACTTGTTGATTCCTGTTGTGACAGAACCGCAGAAAGCAGCTGCCGCATTGAGTTGGGCGGTTTCGGAAATGACCGACCGCTATAAAAAATTTGCGGAGGAAGGCGTTCGGGATCTGGACTCCTACAACGAATCGGTCCGCGCGAAGGGGGAGGATGCGCTTGTCTTGCCCCAGATCGTCATGATCATCGACGAGTTGGCGGACCTAATGATGATTGCGCCGTCCCAGGTGGAAGAATCGATCTGCAGACTGGCGCAAATGGCTCGTGCCGCAGGCATGCATCTGATCGTTGCCACGCAGCGTCCTTCCGTAGATGTCATTACAGGTGTGATCAAGGCCAACATTCCTTCCAGGATCGCTTTCGCTGTGTCTTCCCAGTTCGACTCCAGAACGATTCTGGATATGGGCGGCGCCGAAAAGCTGGTGGGGAAGGGAGATATGCTTTTCAGTCCTCAGGGCCTGGGCAAGCCTCTGCGGGTGCAGGGCTGTTTCATCTCCGATGCGGAAGTGCACAGTATTATCAGCTATATGGAAAAACATATGCCCGAGCCGGAATACGCAGGAGACGTGATCGCCGCCATCGATCGCGTCGGTTCCGGCGGCGGACGCCACGAAGAGGAAGCCGACGAACTGCTCACAGACGCCATCGAAACCGTGGTTCGTGCCGAACAGGCATCGGTGTCCATGCTGCAGCGTCGATTCAGGATCGGTTACAATCGTGCGGCCCGCCTGGTGGATATGATGGAGGAACGCGGCATCATCGGTCCGTCCGATGGATCCAGACCCAGAAAAGTACTGATGTCTCTGGATCAGTTTCTTCTGTTGGAAGAGCAGGCAAAAGATCAGTAACAGAAAGGTTTCGTGATTGAAGATCTATATGAAAACACTCGGCTGCGATAAAAATACAGTCGACAGTCAGAGCACCGCAGGCCTGCTTGTGAGCAAAGGGCATCGGTTGACAGGTGATGCAGCCGGAGCGGATGTGATCATGGTCAATACCTGCGGCTTTATCCAGGACGCCAAACAGGAATCCATCGACACCATTCTGGCGCTGGCTGCGGAGAAAAAAGCACATCAGCTGCTGATTGTCAGCGGCTGCCTCTCGCAGCGTTACGGAGAACAACTGGCGAAACTGATTCCGGAAGCGGACTTTTTTTTGGGTGTGAACGATTACAGCAGACTGCCTGACATCTTGAACGGAAAGTCAAAAGGGCCGCGTGTCTTTCAGAGTTCCTGTGAAACGTTGTATGAGGAGATCGGGTGTCGAATCACAGACGGACCGGTGCATACGGCGCCGATCAAGATTGCGGAAGGATGCAACAATGTCTGCAGTTACTGCAGCATTCCTTCCATCCGGGGGTGTTACCGCAGTCGAAAAGCGTTCGAGATCATCAAAGAAGCTGAGGCGTTGGCAGAAGCGGGCTGCAGGGAACTGGTCGTCGTTGCCCAGGACGTAACGGCATACGGATGTGATCTGCCCGGCGAAGGTCATCTTATCCGTCTGCTGGAAGACTTATGTCGTATCGAGAAGATTTCTTGGATCCGACTGATGTATTGTTACGAAGATCGCATTACGGATGCATTGATCGAGTTGATTCGAAGAGAGCCGAAAATATGCAACTATATAGATATTCCGCTTCAACACAGCAGTGATTCCATTCTTCGGAAGATGAACAGGCATTCCACAAACAGTTCCATCAGAAAGACGATAACAAAATTACGTGAACAAGTGCCGGAAATTGTGTTGCGGACCACGTTAATCGTCGGTTTTCCCGGAGAAACGAAAGAGGATTTCGCCGAACTGATGGACTTCGTCGATGAAATGCGGTTTGAACGGCTAGGCGTTTTCGCTTATTCCAAAGAGGAAGGCACCCCGGCAGCGGCTCTTCCCCGGCAGGTTCGACGAGATGTCCGGGAGCGACGCCGAGATCGTATCATGGCCCGGCAAAGAGAAATTTCGCTGGAAAGCAATCGCCGAATGATCGGGAAGACGCTGGATGTTCTGGTGGATGAACCCTTTGACGACGGAAGTTTCGGCGGCCGGACCTATCGGGATGCTCCGGAAATCGACAACGGCATTCTTTTTACTTCGGACCGTGCGCTGAAGCCGGGCGACATCGTGCCGGTACTCGTGACCGATGCTTTTGATTACGATCTGACAGGTGTGGCCCAACCGGAGGTGACTCATGAATCTGCCCAATAAGCTCACTGTGGCACGCGTGGTCCTTGTTCCCGTATTTGTGGTTCTCTATATGCAGGGGAATACAACAGCCGCACTGGCTGTATTTCTGGCTGCATCCTTTACGGATTACCTGGACGGCTATTGGGCACGGAAATACCGGTTGATTACAAACTTCGGGAAAATCATGGATCCCTTGGCGGATAAAGTGCTTGTCTATTCCGCTTTTTGTTGCATGGTCGAAAACGGTACGATTCCCGCGTGGATGCTGATCGTGATCCTTGCAAGAGAGTTTACGGTGGCAGGGATGCGTACGGTAGCTGCGTCGGAAGGGCTTGTGATCGCTGCCGGAACCACGGGGAAAATCAAAACGGGCCTTCAGATGATTGCCGTTCCGCTGCTCATACTCAACCGGCCGGAGTGGATCGCTGTCGCCGCACAGCTATTTTTGTGGGCATCTGTGATCATGACCGTCTTGTCCGGCGTGGAATATATTTATCACAATCGAAAAATATTCAATTCGTAAACGGAGGCACAAACGGATGAAATGCACCATTCTGAGCGTCGGAACCGAACTGTTGTTTGGATCGATTCTCAACACAAACACAGTCTATTTATCACAGCAAATGAATGAAATGGGAATCGACGTCATGTACCATATGACGGTAGGGGATAATCCCCTCCGCCTGAAGGACATGATTCGCCACGCTTATGTGGATTGCGACATGATCATCACGACCGGCGGTCTCGGGCCCACACAGGATGACCTGACCAAGGAAATGATTGCCGAAGCCTTCGGTGAGGAGATCATCACATTTCCGGAACAGTTGGAGATTTTGCAGAATCACTTCAAACGATACGATCGCCCCATGACGGAAAACAATCTGAAACAGGCGAATTTCCCCAAAAACGCAACGGTCTTCCCCAATCCCAACGGAACAGCCCCGGGATTTGCTTTGGAAAAAAGCGGAAAGCTGATCGTTTCCATGCCCGGTCCTCCAAAGGAAATGGTTCCTATGTTTGAACAGCAAGTAAGACCCTTTCTTGAGAATCGCAGCGACGGGGCGCTTTTCTATAAGACGCTGCGTGTCTTCGAATTGGGAGAATCCATGCTGGAAACACGCCTTCTGGATCTCATCAACAGTCAGACGGATCCCACGTTGGCTACGTATGCCAAGGATCACGAATCCACACTGCGGATTGCATCCAAGCGGAAGACCCGGGCAGAAGCGGAGGCGGCTGTATCGGAAATGCTTGCCAAAGTACGGGAGCGCATCGGTCCCTTCATCTACAGCGAGGAGGATGAGGATCTTTCACGAATCGTCTTGCGCAAATTGCTACAGGACGGCTTGAGTTTGTCGGTGGCGGAATCCTGCACCGGCGGAGCGTTTTCCAAAGCTGTAACCGATGTGCCGGGCGTATCTGCTGTTTTCGACCGGGGAATCGTGACGTACAGCAATCAAGCAAAGATGCAGGAATTGGGGGTCCGAGCCGAAACTTTGGCGCAATACGGAGCTGTGAGTTCCCAGGTTGCCGAAGAGATGGCCGACGGCCTGTACCGCGCGAGCCGAAGCGACTTATGCCTCTCGATTACAGGGATTGCGGGACCCGACGGCGGCAGCGCCGAAAAGCCCGTAGGGCTGATTTATATCGGATTGCGTCATCGCGGGGAAGTTCGAAGCTATCGGTACCAACTGCGCAATTCCAATCGTCGCTATATTCGAAGCAACGCTGTGATGCACATGTTTCTTGTTTTGTATAAAACGCTCTTTCGGGAGGATTGACACAAGAATCTAAATATGGTAATATATGTAAAATATGATCGAACAAAGTATTGACGAATGGCTGATTTTGTTTTATGATGGCATGAGAACATTTGTTCTTATCGGCCGTATTGACACAGGAGCACCACGCTCCAGGCAGAATGGAGGAAACCATGGCAACTGCGAAGAAGGAAAAAACTTCTGACAAAGATAAGGCGCTGGAAGCAGCTTTGCTTCAAATCGATAAAAAATTCGGAAAAGGGACCATCATGGAATTGGGGGACGACAGCGCCAGACTCAACGTGGGAGCGATTTCGACAGGATCCGTCACGCTGGATATCGCCTGCGGTGTCGGCGGCGTTCCCAAAGGAAGAGTAACGGAAATATTCGGCCCGGAATCCTCCGGCAAAACCACACTGGCGCTGCACATTATCGCGGAAGCGCAGAAAGCAGGCGGTAAAGCTGCCTTTATCGATGCGGAGCATGCCCTGGATTCCGAATACGCCAGAGCATTGGGTGTGGATATAGACGAACTTCTGGTCTCCCAACCGGACACCGGCGAAGATGCACTGGAGATTTGCGAGATGCTGGTTCGGAGCGGAGCGATCGCCGTCGTCGTCATCGACTCCGTGGCTGCGCTGGTACCGAAAGCAGAGATCCAGGGAGAGATGGGGGATAGCCACATGGGGCTTCAGGCAAGGCTCATGTCCCAAGCGCTGCGGAAACTCACAGGAGTCATCAACAAGACCAAAACATCCGTGGTTTTCATCAATCAGCTGAGAGAAAAAGTAGGCATCATGTTCGGGAATCCCGAAGTGACGACCGGCGGCCGCGCACTTAAATTCTATTCTTCCTTGCGACTGGATGTGCGTCGCATCGAAACCATCAAGAGCGGTGATCAGATGATCGGGAACCGAACGCGCGTCAAAGTCGTAAAGAACAAAGTGGCCCCGCCCTTCAAAATGGCGGAATTCGATATTATGTACGGACAGGGAATCTCCAAGGCAGGCGATGTGCTCGATTGCGCGGCGGAAGCGGGAATCGTGGAAAAATCCGGCGCCTGGTACAGTTACAACGGAAATCGAATCGGGCAGGGACGCGAGAATGTGAAGAATTACCTCAACGAAAATCTCGAGATTCTTCAGGAATTGGAAGATGCGATCATCAAGATGTACATCAAGCCGGTGAAGGTCAACCATAAAGAAGATCTGTCTGCTCTGATTACCGACGAAGACGGTGTGATACTGGAAGAATCATGAACAACGGGTCATGCTGCGGATAAGAAATAGTGTTTGACACGCATGTCGACCTGTGATATATTACCAATGTTGCCGCTCTGAGTGGGTATCGTAAGTGCAGATGCCACCCATACGGGCGAGACGGATAGAGGAGGTTATGTTTATGTATGCAATCGTTAAAACGGGCGGAAAACAGTACCGCGTTTCCAAAGGCGACGTCATCACCGTGGAGAGGTTAGCCGGGGAAGCAGGCCAAAGCATCAAGTTGGACCAAGTCCTGCTGATCAGCGACGAAGCGGGAACGATGATCGGAAATCCTTTTGTCGAAGGTGCGTTTGTGTCCGGAACCGTTGTAGAAAACGGCAAGGCGAAAAAGGTCGTTACCTTTAAGTACAAAGCCAAAAAAGATTACAGGAAAAAGCAGGGTCACAGACAACCGTATACCATGGTGGAGATCGAAGAGATTACGAAAGCCGCCAACGGCGGGGATACAGTCAATGATACGGAGCCTGCCGCAAAAGGATCGATCAAATCCATGAAAAAGGCAGAACTCATCGAATATGCCACTATCAACGGGATCGAGATCGACGAAAAAGCAACGAATGCAGTGATCATCGAAACGATCGAAGCTGCAATGCAATAATCCCACTTCAACAAAGGAGGTGAAGAACCATGGCAAGTAAAAAAGGAGTCGGCAGTTCCAAAAACGGTCGCGATAGTGAATCGAAACGTTTAGGAGTCAAAAGGGCTGACGGTCAGTTTGTGAATGCCGGTACCATTCTGGTTCGACAGAGAGGAACGAAGTTCCATCCGGGAAACAACGTGGGTATTGGCGGAGACGATACGCTGTTTGCAAAGGAATCCGGAGTTGTCAAATTCGAGAGAAAAGACAAGAAACGGAAACAGGTAAGCGTTTATTCCCAGGAAGCGTAAGAAAAGGCCCCTATGAGTACATAGGGGTTTTCTTTTCTTTGGAATCGAGAAGAAATGATGTTTGTGGATCGAGCAAAGATATTGATTACATCCGGCAGAGGCGGCAACGGTTCCGTCTCTTTTCGTCGAGAACCTTTTGTTCCTCAGGGCGGACCGGATGGAGGAGACGGCGGCAAGGGCGGGGATGTGGTGATCGTTGCCGACGAAAACCTGAGAACGCTGATGGATTTTCGTTATAAAAGAAAATATGAAGCACAGAGCGGGGAAGACGGAAGGAAAAAGAAGCAATTCGGCAAAAACGGAGAAGACCTTTACGTCAGAGTGCCGGTGGGCACCCTGGTAATCGATGCAAAGTCGAAGGCAGTCATGAAAGACCTGAAGACCCACGATGATCGGGTGATCGCCGCAAGAGGCGGTCGCGGCGGTCGCGGGAATGTTCGCTTCAAAAATTCCGTTCGACAGGCTCCGAATTTTGCGGAAGCAGGCGGATTCCCGGTGGAAAAGGAGATCGAGCTGGTGTTAAAGCTCATCGCCGACGTGGGGCTGGTCGGCTACCCCAACGTGGGAAAATCCACACTTCTTTCCGTAGCGACGAGCGCATCTCCCAAGATCGGAAATTATCACTTTACAACGACCACACCGAACCTGGGCGTCGTGCACCTATTCGACAGTTCGTTTGTGATCGC
>JAAYDG010000098.1 GCA_012729355.1 Clostridiales bacterium | reverse complement strand
CGGAATTGAACCATCAGGGATGGAAGCTGTCGTATGTGCATCTTCCCAAAGGCGTCACGAATTTGGACGGACTTTCGATCCGGGCGATCCCGGGCACACAGGGCAGCGGGACGGTGTATGTGGATCAGCTGATGGCCGGCTTCGGATACTATCTGGACGACAAACCGCCTGTGATTCGTGCCGACGTGGCGGCGTCGGTCCTGGTCGGTACTATTACGGATGAACTGGACAGCGGTTTGTCCGAATCCGATATCACCGTGACTTACGACGGAACCCCGATCGCCTTCGACTATAATACAAGCAATAAGAGCTTTTCGGCGCTCCTGCCCGACGGTGACGGATACGAGCACCGGGTGCTGATCCGGGCGACGGATCGGAGCGGAAATATCGGACGCCTCGGATTTGCCGTTGCTACGGATCCAACGGAGGAAGACTTCGTGAGAGAACCGGTCTTTGCGGATATGGTCGAAACGCATTGGGCAACCCCGTATGCAGAGTATCTGTATCGTCAGGACATCATTACAGGCAGGCTCAAAGGGGAGGTGCGGATCTATGACCCGGACAGCACGATGACGCGGCAGGAATTTGCGGCGGTCATGGTCCGCTGGCTTGACATCGACCCCGAGGAATATAAGGGCACCACGCTGACATTTGCGGACACATCCGCGATACAGGAGTGGGCGCGGGATTCGGTGCGGGCAGCTACAGCGCAAGGATTCATGGCCGGGAAAGCCGTTTCGGGAAGCAGCAAAATCTACTTCGACCCCGCCGGCCCCATCACCAGACAGGAAGTGATGACGGTAATCGGCCGTGTCCAGGAAAAAGGCTATGCCGATGCGGAGATGAACTTCTCGGATGCCCACCTCGTAGCATCCTGGGCACTGCCCTACGTGCGCACGCTGGTGGGACAGGGCGTTATTTCGGGATTCGACGGAAAGCTGGACCCAGCCGGAAACGTGACCCGGGCGCAGATCGCAAAAATCATAGCCGAGCTGAACTAAAGGGACTTTCATGAGGATCATGCTCTTTGCCGCCGGAGGAGACATCGGAGGCGGAAAAACCCATATACTTTCCCTGGCCCGGGAACTGGCGGAAGAAAACACCCTGAGGCTCATCAGTTTCCGGCGCGGGGTTCTGTCTGCGGAAGCCCGGGAGATGGGCATCGACACGGTGGATGTGGACAGCGATCTGGGGACGGTCAAGGCTTTTCAGCTGGCCCTGTCTCAAGCCGATGCTTTTGTGCCGGATGTGATCCACTGTCACGGCGCCAAAGCCAACATGCTGGGGATCCTCATCAAAAGGATCAAAGGCATCCCGGTCATGACGACCGTACATTCCGATCCTCGGCTGGACTATCTCGGGATGCCGCTGAAACAGTACACCTATGGAGCGATCAACGCCTATGCGCTTCGACGGATGGATTATTTCGTGGCTGTGGCGGACCGCATGCACGAACTCCTGATCGAACGGGGGTTCGATCCCCAGAGCATTTTCACGATTTACAACGGATTGGATTTTTCTCTGGCAAAAACGGAGAGCAGACCCGCAAAAGACCCGGGAGAAACGATCCGCGTGGGGATTGCCGCCCGGTTGACGCCGATCAAGGACATCGCCACGGTGATCCGTGCGTTTGCGCTGGCCTACGAAAAAGAGCCTCGTCTGCGCTTGTCCATCGCCGGAACAGGGGAGGACGGCAGTGCGCTCAAAAAGTTGACGCATCAGTTGGGCGTCGACGGTGTAACGGTCTTTGAAGGCTGGGTCGAGGACATTAAGACCTATTTTTCCGGAATCGATATCAACGTACTGGCATCGCTGTCGGAGACGTTCCCCTATTCCCTGCTCGAGGGCGCATATCAGCATTGCCCTGCCATCGCCACCAACGTGGGCGGGATCCCGTCTCTGATCGATCACGAAGTGACGGGATACCTCTTTGAACCCGGGGATGTGGAGACGTTTGCCGGCCACATCCTGGATTTGGCCAGAAACGAGAACCTGCGCAAGACGCTTGCAGAGAACCTCTTCGAGAAATCGTCCAGAGAGTTTTCACTGGAAAAAATGAAGCGGGACCAGCAAAGGATCTATGAAACGATTTTGCGGAGAAAGGCAGCGGGCACGCGGAACGGCGCTGTGTTGTGCGGCGCGTACGGCAGGGGGAACGCAGGGGACGAAGCGATACTCAGAGCCATACTCACCCAGCTTCGCCGCATCGATCCGGACATGCCCTTTCATGTCATGTCCCGAAATCCGGCAGAGACCCGGCTGAAAGAAAAAGTCGGGAGCTACTATATATTCAACGTACCTGCCTTTATCGGAAGTCTGCGGAAGGCCCGGCTGTTTGTCAACGGCGGAGGAAGTCTGATCCAGGATGTCACCTCCAGCCGCTCCTTGTACTTCTATCTGTTTACACTGTGGGCCGCCCGACGTTTCGGCTGCAGGATCGTGATGTACGGTTGCGGGATCGGGCCGATCTCCGGCGTTCGGAACCGAAGGATCGCCGGCAGGGTCTTGAACGCCACCGCAGACATCATCACGCTCAGGGACAGCGTATCGCTGGACCTCCTGCGGGAGATGGGTGTTTCAAGGCCGGAAATCATTCTGGCGGCTGATCCCGCAGTCAATTTGGAGCATGCCGGTCCCGAAGGCGTTCGCAATGCCTTTGCCAAGGAAGGGATCCCTGCGAATATCCCCAAGATCGGCTTCTGTCTGCGTGCCTGGGAGACGTTTACCCGGCCGGGGGAAGTCGCCAAGGCGGCGGAATATGCCTGGAACGCATACGGACTGACTCCGGTGTTCCTGCCGATCGAAATGCCCAAAGACATGCCGGTGGGCGAAACAGTGTCCCGCATGCTTTCGGTACCCCATTACGTGTGCCGTCAGAATCATCCCGTGGAAGATCTCATCGGGATGCTGGGCTCCATGGAACTGGTCCTGGGCATGAGACTGCACTCCCTGATCTTCGCCACAGCGGGAGGCGCTCCGGTGGTGGGCATTTCATATGATGTCAAGGTCGACAGCTTCATCAAAGACATCGGATCCACAGCCTGCGTTTCTCTGCAGGGCTTGCGGGCGGAAGTCCTCTGCCGGCATATCGATGATGTGATGACGCAGGAAAGAGAGCATCTCGGAGAAGGCGTGCGAAGGCGTCTCCAGGAAATGGAGCGCGCAAACGGTCTTGCCGCCGCAAAACTGCTCAAAGAGGAGAGGGTGTGTTCATGAGAAAAATTCTCTGTCTTTCCACCTCCAACTACGATCCGATCCCGACCCGGAAGCAAAATGTGATGAACCGCATGACGGATGCCCGCGTATTGTATGTAGATCCGCCGGTCACGTTCCTGGCGCCGCTCAAAGATCCGGACGCAAAGGAACGGCTGCGGGCATACAGGCTGGGCGGCTCTCAGAAACGGGAACATCTCGCAGTGCATGCTTCTCCGCCTGTGCTGCCCTTTTACAACAGGATGCGTGCGCTGAACCGTCGGAATCAGAAAAAGCTGGCGGCTTATCTGAAGGACATTCTGGCGGAGAACGATTTCGGGGATGATTTTTATCTCTGGTGCTATTCCCCCTCTTCCGCAGACCTGATCGATCCTCTTGCCGGACTCCTTGGGGTCGATCCCCAAACGCTCTGGCAAAGAACGGTGTACGACTGCGTGGACAAGCATTCGGCCTATCCGGGGCTGATCGATCCCAAGGTCGTGGACGAAATGGAAAAAGACTTGGCCCGGCGAGCGGGGACGGTGTTCACCACTGCGCAGGGACTGTATGACCGGTTGTCGACGATGAATCCAAACACCCATCTCATCCCCAACGGAGTGGATTACGATTTGTTTTCTTCCGTAGCGGACGGGATCCCGGATCCACAGCGCCCGCTGACCTTCGGGTTTGTCGGGATGCTTCAGGAATGCATCGACTATGACTGTCTCCGGGCGGTCTCCCGGGCATTCCCCGAGGGAAGAGTCGTATTGGTGGGGAAGCCTCTGCCCGGCGTGGATCTGTCCTGGATCCGGGATCATCCCAATGTGGAGCACCGGGGGCTTGTTCCACAGGAGCAGCTGCCCCGGATCATGACGGATTTTCACGTGTGTCTGAACGTTTTTGCACACAACGACCTGTCCATGGACGTGAGTCCGCTGAAGTTTTACGAATATCTGGCTACGGGAAAACCTGTGGTGAGCACACCGGTGCCCCACCAAGTCAGGGAGTACGGGGACTGCATTTATCTGGCGGAAGCCTCGGAGGAGTTTGTGACGCAGTGCAGAAACGCAGCGGCGGAGGGGCCGGAGGATCCAAGAAAAAAAGAACGGATGCGCCGCGCAAAGAATTGTTCCTGGGAGGAGCGACTGCGTGGGATACGCAATGTATTGGGATGGAACGAAGAGTAATCGACGGAGGGAATCATGAAAATGGTTGATGAAAAGGGAAAATTGCTGGGACTGATCAACGTGGTCGATCTGATCGTGTTGGTTGCCGTGATCGCTGTGATCGGCGTCATTGCCGTTCAGCTTCTGGGAACGAAAGTAACGGATGCCGTATCCGAAAAGACGGACTGCTATGCGGAAGTGGCGATCATCGGAGCGGCACCCAGGATCTTCGAGGAAGTCATGCGGCAGGAACTGGCCGGGGAACGGTTGGTTGCAGGGAATGAATATCTGGAAGCTACCGTGGAAGATGTGTGGCTGGAAGACTATTGGATGCAGGCAATTACGGCCGACGGAAGGATCGTGGATGCAAAGGATCCCACAAAAAAGACGATCATTGTCCTGATCCGTGCCACCGTCGCCAAGGATACCCCCAGTCCGAAGATCGGCAGCCAGGAGCTTCGGGCCGGCAGAACGTACATCGTCAAGACCCAGACCTTCGAATCCACCGGCACGATCCGCTACGTGGAGTTCGGATCCTACGATCCGCCCGAGGGATTGAGCGATGTCATGTAAGGGAATGATCCGATGAAAACGATCCTGGAAAACAGCATGCTGACCCGATTTCCCTCTGCCATGTCCAGAGGGTATCGCCATTCCGGAACCCGACGCCTCTGGACGGCTTTTTGTGAAACGAAAGATCCCGCGGAGACGTCTGGATATCAGCGTTTTTTAAGGAAGGTTCAGAATATGCTGCGGACCTTTGCCCGTTGGGGGGAAAACGGTGCTTCTCACGGTGTTGCATCCGCTGCCGGGCGCCTGTCGACCGGGACGGTTCGGCGTAGTCTGATCCTCTCAAAAATGGGGCGCATTCCGCTGCATCGGTGGTTTTTGGTGCTGTTTGCCCTGTATCTGCCTGTTGAATACGCATTGCGCGATGTGCTGGGGCTGACAAGGATCGCCTCGATCTGGGAAGAGCTCCTCATTGCTGCGGGCGTCCTGCTGGTTTTGTGGCGCGGGATGCGCAGCGGAAATGACAGTTTTGCCCGGGGGAATCTATTGGAAGCCGCCATCCTGCTTTACATGGGTGTCGGCCTTCTCCTGATGGTGTTGAATCGGCCGTTTCCTGCGGTGGCACTGGCCGGGTACCGGGCACAGGTGCAATACATGGTCTGGTTTTTCCTGATCCTGCGCCTGTTGGAGGATCGGAAGGATGCAGCGACGCTCTACGGCGTTTTTGCCGCAGTCGTGTTTTTCTTGAGCCTGCACGGGATCTATCAGTACGCAGTGGGTGTTGAGATTCCCGCCAGCTGGGTGAGTCAAACGGAAACGGGCGTGCGCACGAGAGTGTTTTCGCTTACGGGGAGCCCGAACATCTTCGGTTCGCTGATCGTCATGGCCGCACCCATGCTGGCTGCGTTGATGTACTATTGCAAGACGGCGAAATGGAAGATCGCTTCCCTGCTGGCTGTCGGCGCTGCGTGTCTGTGCATTCTGTTTACGTTTTCCAGGGGGGCCTGGGTCGGCTTGATCGTGGCGGTCGTTCTCTTTGCGCTCTACGTGGACAAGCGACTGTTGCTTCTGATGACCGGGGCAATGGCGGGGATTCTCGCAGCGGTCCCTTCGATCACAGCCCGGCTGACCTATCTGTTCACTACGGACTATGCGGAAGCATCGGCCATCGGCGGCCGCGCCCTTCGCTGGCAGGTGGGGCATGATTTGCTCATGGAGAATTCACCCTGGCTCGGCTTCGGTCTGGGGCGTTTCGGCGGCGCAGTGGCTATGAACAATCAGCTTCTGGACGAAACGGAAACGTTCCGTTACTTTTACATGGACAATTACTACCTGAAGACCCTGGTCGAAATGGGGTACCTCGGGTTGATTTTTTTCCTCCTGGTCCTGGCGGTCTTTGCCGTGAGCGGGTTCAGGGCGGTCCACCGGAGCGGTGCCGAATACGAAACAGCGGAAAGCAAAGATGCGTTGTGCCGCAATATCGGGAATCCCAAACTCCTGACGGCAGGAATTTTCTCCGGATTGTCCGGAGTGCTGGTGCACTGCTATTTTGAAAATATTTTCGAAGAACCTTATATGATGTCTTATTTTTGGGGACTTGCCGCACTGATGATCTACCTGGGTCTCTTTGCAAAGAAAAGCGGAAAAACGATATCGGACGACAGAAGGGCATCGCAATGAAACTGACGAAGGAAGAGCGATCCTGGGTATTGTACGATTGCGGAAATTCCGCCTACTCCATGGCAATCACCACGGCCTTGCTGCCGGTGGTTTTCGGCATGTTCGACACCAAGGGAACCAGCATGGATCTGGGCTATTTCAACTCCATGGCCAGCATTCTCGTCGCGCTGATGAGTCCGATCCTGGGGACGGTTGCGGATTACAAAGACAAGAAGAGAAGGTTTTTTCTGTTCTTTGCGCTGCTCGGGATCCTATCCACGGCTTCTCTTGCGCTCATCCCTCCGGAGTCGGGCCGACGGGACATCCTGGTGCTGTTCTACGTCCTGTCCGCTGTGGGATTTGCCGGCGCGAATATCTTTTACGATTCTTTTCTGGTAGATGTCGCCCCGGATGAGCGGATGGATAAAGTCTCTTCCCGGGGGTTTGCTTTCGGGTACATCTCCAGCGTGATCCCCTTCGGGATCAGTCTGGGCGTTATCTACCTGCTGGGCATGGACAAGGTCCTGGGGTACCAGATCGGCTTCATCATCACCGCTTTATGGTGGGGGCTGCTTACGATTCCCATGGTTCGGGATGTGAGACAACGACATTACATCGAACCGGAGGCGAACCCGGTGATCAACAGCTTTCGACGGCTCGGGGCCACGTTCGGGAACATCCGGGAACACCGGACGGTCTTCGTGTTTCTGATCGCCTATTTTCTGTACATTGACGGCGTAGATACCATTATTAAAATGGTAGTGCCCTACGCAACTTCGATTCTGGGAAGCGACGCGCTGGACATGATGACGCTTCTGGGCATCCTTTTGGTCATTCAGATCATCGCATTCCCCTGCGCCCTCCTTTACGGGAATCTGGCCAAGAGATATTCCGCACGGAAGATGATCCTCGTGGCAATCGTCACATACATCATTTCCTGCATCGCGGCATTCTTCATTTCTTCCGTATGGCATATTTTTATCCTGGGCGGGATGATCGGCTCGGCCCAGGGCGGAATCCAGGCGCTGAGCCGATCCTACTATGCCCGGCTGATCCCCAAGCAGAACTCCAACGAATTTTTCGGGTTTTACAATGTGTTCGGAAAATTTGCCGCGATCATCGGGCCCGGTGTGATGGCGCTCACGACGACCCTCACGGGAAATCCCAGACTGAGCATCCTGGCCATCATTCCGCTCTTCGCGGCAGGACTGCTTGTATTCCTGACGTTGCCAAAGGAAGAAGGAGCGGCAACCGGAGATCGGAGGGTACGGTGAACCCCAGACCGTCTCGCAAAAAGTCTGTTTGCGGAAGTCCGCTGATCCTCCTGTCCTATGATGCGTTTTCTCAAGACAACTGGGCGGAGGCTGCAACGCTGCCCCATATGGCGGATCTCATCAAAGAAGGGGCCTGTTGCACCGATCTTCGGAGTGTGTATCCGACGTTGACGTATGCGGTGCACACGACGATGGTCACCGGCGTTTTTCCGGAAAAACACGGCATCGTGCACAACAATCCCCTGCAGCCTTTCGTGCCGGAAGCCCTGCAGGATTGGTACTGGTATCGAAAGGCGGTCCGAGTCCCCACGTTGTACGATGCCGCACAGGATGCAGGCATGAGCGTGGCGGGCATCCTGTGGCCGGTGACCGGAAAAGCCCGCATCGACTACAATATGCCGGAAGTCAAGGCTGTCGGACGGGAAAATCAGGCTTTGAAAGTGTTGAGAAACGGGAGCCCGCTCTTCTGCCTGGACATGGTGCTGCGATACGGCAGCGCGCGAAACGGACACGGGCAGCCGGAGCTGGACGATTTTTCCACGCTCTGCGCCGTCGATACGATCCGCCGCAAAAGGCCGGATTTGCTGCTGCTGCATCTGATCGAACTGGATGACACCAAGCATTCCCGGGGAACCGTCGGTCCGCAGATCAGCGAGACCCTCTCCAGAATGGATCGGCGCATCGGTCAGATCCGGGATGTGCTGGCGCAAACAGGCCTCCGGGACAGCGCCACGATCATGATTCTGGGAGACCACGGCCAATTGGATGTACAGAAAAAAGTACGGCTCAACAATTTCCTGCTCCGGGCAGGGCTCCTGGACCCCGGGAGAGGCCAATCATCCTGGAGGGCGTATTGCCAGAGCACGGGAGGCAGTGCGTATTTGCACATACGACCCGGCGACGACCGGGCGGAGCAAATCGCTCTGGACGTGCTGCATCGGGCGGCGGAAGATCCGAAATACGGCATCGAAAGGATCCTCGGCCCCAAGGAAGTACCTGTGCTGACGGGGAACGACACTGCCCGCTGTTGGATCGAATGTGCAAAAGGGTTTGGCACCAGCGAGACGCTGGGGGAACCGGATGTGATCGACTTGAACAAAAAGGGCGAAACCTGTGGAACCCATGGATACAGTCCGGACAAAGAAGGCTATCGATGCAATTTTCTGATTGCCGGACCGTCGATCAGGAAGGATGTGCGCATCGACTCCATGGAGATGACGGATATCGCCCCGATCGCAGCCAAAGTGCTGGGGTTGGATGTCGACGGGTTTCAAGGAGGGATCCCCGAAGGGATCTTTAAAGAAAAAGGATGACAGACCGATGATCAAAACAATCAAAAAAGTAGCGGCGATCCACGATTTATCAGGATTTGGACGATCTTCCCTGACAGCCATCATACCGGTTTTATCCACGATGGGCGTACAGGTGTGCCCCGTTCCGACTGCGATCCTGTCCAATCACACGGGGGGCTTCGAGCACTTCAGTTTTGTGGACCTGACGGACAGTTTGGAAAACTATATCGACCAGTGGAAAAAGTTGGAACTGGAATTCGATTGCATCTATTCCGGATTTTTGGGATCGGAAAAACAAATCAAGATCGTTGAGGATTTTATCGGTTATTTCAAAAGAGAAGACAATCTGGTGGTTGTAGATCCTGTCATGGGAGACAACGGGAGTCTCTACAGCACGATGGGGCCTGCGATGATCGGGGAAATGCGAAGGCTGATCGGCATGGCAGATATCATCACGCCAAATTTCACGGAAGCGGCATTCTTGTTGAATCGGCCCTATCCGGAGTACATCGACGACGATGCGGCGAAGGAGTGGGCGATCCAATTGTCAGAGATGGGCCCCGGAACGGTGGTCATCACCAGTGTGCCGGACCACAGGGACAATTCGGACACCAGTGTGATCGCGTACGACCGCGCAAACGGAGTCTGCTGGAAGATCAGTTGCCGTTACATCCCGGCAAATTACCCGGGAACCGGAGACACGTTCACCAGCGTGATGATCGGCAGTTTGCTTCAGGGAGACAGTCTGCCCATTGCGCTGGATCGGGGCGTGCTGTTCATCAGTCAGTGCATCAGGGCAAGCTATGGATTCAACTATCCGAAGCGGGAGGGTGTTCTCCTGGAACGGTGTCTGGACATTTTAAAGGCGCCGGCGGTGATCGGCGCCTTCGAAACTCTGTAGCGGAGATCTCATTCACTTTTCGTATACGATTTCTCCGCCAAGAACTGTCATCAGAACGTCGACTTCCTTGATCTCCCGAGGCGCTATGGCGAAGATGTCCCGCTCCAGCAGAACGAAGTCCGCATACTTGCCCGGAACGATACTTCCTTTCAGGGTTTCTTCGCCGGATGCGTAAGCGCCGTTGATCGTGAAACCGCGTACTGCCTGTTCCACGGTCAGGCGCTGCTCCGGATACCATCCCTCGGGCGGATCTCCTGCCAGCGTTTTACGGGTCACGGCGCAATAAATATTTTTCATCACATCGAAGTGTTCCACCGGAGCGTCCGACCCGCAAGCGTAGAGGACGCCCGTGTCTGCCATTGTTCGCCAATTATAGGATGTGCGGGCTTTTTCTTTGCCTACGCGGGCTTCGACGATGGCGATATCCGTATTCAAAAAAATGGGCTGGATGTGGGCGATCACTTTCAGATCCCGGAACTTCTTCAGCAGAGGCGCATCGGTGATCTGGCAATGGACCAGACTGTGGCGCATGTCCGGTTTCGGATTTCGCAGCATGGCTTTTTCGATGGCGTCGAAAGCCATGTACAATTGACCGTCACCGATACAGTGGACGGCGCAAGGCATATCCCGGTCGTGGGCAAAAGCGATCAGTTCGTCCAGTTCTTCCTGAGAGAAGATTCGAATACCGCGCGTAGAGGGGTCGTCTGCATAGGGTTCGGCCATATAAGCGGTTCGACCGCCCAGAGAACCGTCTCCCAGGAGTTTCAGCGGGCCGATCCGGAACAGATCGTTTCCTTGTCCCCAGTGGTATCCGAGAGCGAAGAACTCCCGCAGCCGGGTCAGCGGAGGCAACAGGCATTGTTGATAGACGCGGACGGGGAGAGACCGTTCCTCCGCCATCTTGAAATAGACGTCCAATACCTTTTGATATTCCGATGCTGCAACAGCCTCCAGGTCGTCGCTTTGAACGGATGTGATTCCGCATTCCAACAATTTTCGGGCACCGTTTCGGATCATTCTTCGGATGTCGCACTCGGTCAAAGAAGGGACCGCGTCGTACACGATCTGTCGGGCCTCTTCCTGGAAAATCCCCAGAGGTTCACCGTGCCGGTCGATGTCGATTTTTCCGCCTTCGACCTGTCGCGGATCCTTCCCGATGCCCATGATTTCCAGCGCTTTGGAGTTGACGACGATCACGTGGGCACAGGTCCGTACAAAACTGATGGGGATCTCCGTGGAAATCCGGTCCAGATCGTACCGCGTGGGATACTTTTTGTCGTCCCAGTCTTCGTTGTTCCACCCTCGCCCCTGCATCCAGCGTGTGTCCGGATGTTCTTTCAGAAAGTTTCTTCCTTCTGCGATCAAATCGTCGATGGAGCGGGCTTTTCCCACATTGACTTTTTCCAGGCTGTATCCATAGCTTAAAAGGTGTATGTGGCTGTCGTTGAACCCGGGCAGCAGAAGCCTGCCCTTCAAATCGATCAACTGCGTGTCCGATGTTTGCAATCGAAGGATTTCTTCGTCTTTGCCGATCCGGATGATCAGTCCGTTTTTGACGGCTACCGCCTGCGCCTTGGGAACAGACGGGTCCATGGTTCTTATGGTTCCGTTCAAAAAAATTTTGTCCATGCTTCCTCCTTGGCCGGTTTCGTACTTGAAACAGAATCGACACAACCACTATAGGGGAGGGCTTCGGCTTTGTCAAACTGCTTCCCATCGATTCTGATAAAGGTGATGTGAAAAAAGTTTCGAATTATTATTGACATATGCACAAAACATAGTATACTGAAGTTGTAATTGACATATGCCAAATATAAATATTGTATATTTCGGAAGAGGAGGTGAAAGATATGCCAGGAAGAGACGGAACAGGCCCTCTGGGCCAGGGAGCTCTGACAGGAAGAGGACTCGGCGTCTGTACCGGCGCCAACGCACGGTTTTACGGCGCAGGGCGCGGATTCGGAACGGGTCGCGGCCTGGGTCGTGGAATGCGATGCGGCTTCGGCTTCGGCTTGGGCAGAGGATACGGCGTTGGGGCCTATCCTGCCTATACAGCGGGTCCGGCGGAGAAAGATATTCTCAACGAGCAAAAATCGATTCTTGAAAATCAACTCGAAGCGATCCGCAAACAGCTGGACAGCTTGTCAGACGACAGCAAATAATGGTATGATCAGTAGCGGAGATTGTCTCTGCTACTGATGTTTTTGAGGAGATGCAGCATGCCCAGACCGCGAAAATGGAAAAGAGTCTGTTCTCTGCCGGAGAGCAGTTTGTATGGACCCCTGATCCAAGGTGTTCACGAACGGGAGACGATCGTGATGTCCGTGG
>JAAYDG010000097.1 GCA_012729355.1 Clostridiales bacterium | reverse complement strand
TCGATATTGAATTTGTCGCGCATGGTCTTGGGCGTTTGTACAAACAAAGCCTCCCGGGATTTGATCACATCGCCCACATAATAGGGCAGACCGCAGTTCGCATAGGAAATGTCGGACCCTCTTTCGATCAGGATGATCTGGGTTTCTTCGCTGAGCCGCCGAAGCCTGGCGGCTGCCGTGGCGCCTCCTGCGACGCCGCCGACGATGACCACTTTCTGACTCATTTTTCACCTCTTGAATAATTTGCATGATTGATGGTGGCTTTTGTTAAATAATAGACAAAAGAAGTGCCGGATACCGTAACTTTGTCACACTGAGGCCGAAAGACTGTAAGGCGGCTTTGTCTGTTAATTATAAATACCATATATTCGAAGAAAAAACCACCGTCGCAGGCTGTGACGGTGGTTTTTTCTTTCGCTCTGCTTTATTTACGGATTTCAGCAGGATCCCGAATGGTCATGAGAATGACAGACCGAACCGGTGCTTTTCAATTCCCCGGCAAGATAACGTTCCGCCGCGGTGCGGGCATCACCTTCCGCACCGATGATCACTTCGATGTTCCGCTCGTTGAAAATCTCCACGGCGCCTCCGCCCATGCCGCCGGCAATGATTACTTCCACGTCTCTGTCACCCAGGAAATTGGGCAGAAATCCGGGTTTATGTCCGGGATTGGGAAGGGTTTCCGCAGATACGATGCATCCGCCCTGTTCCTCAAACACTTGAAAGCTTTCACAGTGTCCAAAGTGGGCACACACCGTATTCCCGATACTTGCTACTGCTATTTTCATGACTTCCTCCTATGCAGCGGTCTATCCGCCTGTTACATTCTTTCGATCGCTTCCAACACTTCATCGAGCCAGTTTCCATCGAACAGCTCGATCATGCCCGCATCGCAGGCTGCAGCAAGGCGCGGATCCAGAGGCATGCGGGCTACCGCCTTTACGCCGTGTTTTTCGGCAATGGTTTCGATGTGGCTTTCCCCGAAAATCTTATGCTCATGCTTGCATTCCGGGCAAACCACATAGCTCATATTTTCCACCAGTGCCAGAACGGGTATCTTCATCATCTTGGACATATTGACCGCTTTTTCCACGATCATGCCCACCAGTTCCTGGGGAGAAGCCACGATCACGACACCGTCTACGGGAATGGACTGGAATACCGTCAACGGGACGTCACCGGTCCCCGGCGGCATATCGATGAACATGTAGTCCACGTCTCCCCAGATCACGTCGGACCAGAACTGCTTGACCGTCCCGGCAATGAGCGGTCCTCTCCAGACCACGGGATCCGTCTCGTTTTCCGTGAGCAGATTCAACGACATGACCGACAAGCCCAATTTCGTTCGCACCGGATAGATCCCGGTCTCGGATCCGGTAGCCTTTCCGTGCAATCCAAAGGCTTTGGGAATCGACGGACCGGTGATGTCCGCATCCAGGATCGCCGTTTTGTAGTCTTTTCGGTTCGCCATGACCGCAAGCATGGATGCGACCAGGGATTTTCCCACGCCGCCTTTCCCGCTGACCACCGCGATCACTTTCTTGATATGGCTCATTTCGTGGGGATGGACCAACAGACTGTCGGCTTTTCTTTCACTGCAGTTTTCGTTGCAGCTTTCACAGTTTTGGGAACAATTTTCGCTCATGAATTTCCTCCTGTTTTATTGTTTCGTACCATTCATCGCCCGCAGACAAGTATTCCAACTGTCCGCGCATGCGGGTCTTCAGATATTGATATTGAGGGATCCCGGTGCAGTGGCAAGTATAATACACCGAAGGATATTCTAACAGAGTATCGGCCACTTCGTCCAGTCTTTGTCTGCCTTCCCGATCCATGGGGATGTTTGAAAGATGGAACCCTCCCACCACTACGTCCGGGGGACAGTGGCGCATCCAATGCATCACATTCTGTATCCCTTTGTGGGAACATCCCGAAATCAGAAATGTCCGATCTCCTTCTCGGATCAGAAGATACTGTTCGTGCAGAAAATCATCCCGAAACACTTCTCCGTCGCGAATTACCGTAAATCCGTCGCTGTTGGCCGGAAAGGGCCTCGGATTGCTGTTGCCGGTAAACAACATCAAATCCTCACCCAACGAAGCTTCATCGTTTGAGAATCGGATCCTGGGGTGACGGGCCAGCCCCGGGTCCAGGCCGATGTCTCTGTCGGGCCCTGCGCAATGCCGCTCCAGTGCGTATTCGTTCATATACACCGGTGCATGCTCATTCACGGAAAGAAAGACCTCCAATCCGCCACCGTGATCGTAATGGCCGTGGGAAATGACCGCCAGATCCACCGCAGAAAGATCCACGCTCAGCTTTTGCGCATTGCGAAGAAAGATGCCGGATTGTCCTGTGTCAAACAGGATCTTGTGTTCTCCGGTCTCCAGATACAGGCTCAGTCCGTGTTCTGTAAGACATCCCTTTCGGGAAGTATTTTCCACCAGACAGACTATGCGCATTCGGGCACCTCCAGCAATTCCAGGACTTCGTTCAGCACGTTCCGAAGCGCCAGAGCTGCAGGACAGCCGGTCGCTGCCAAGCTGTGTCCTTCGTTGATGGCTTCCGAAGCGCAGTGATCGTAGGGGATCCTCCCGACAAACGGAATTCCTTCTTCTTCGCACCAGGTTTCGATCGCCTCTGTATTCTTTTCATAAAGGTCGAATTTATTGACGCATACCGCAACGGGCACGTTCAGGATTCGGGCCGTAGCAGCGATCCGTTTCAAATCGCTGATTCCGGAAAGTGACGGTTCCGAAACGATCAAAACCAGGTCCACCCCCGTTACGGAAGCGATCACGGGACACCCGATCCCGGGAGATCCGTCGATCACGGCCACATCGGTTTCCGGCGCATGATCGTTGAGCGCCGCCTTGACTTCCGACACCAGTTTTCCGGAATTTCCGCGACCCATTTTCAATTGTGCGGTGGAAAACACTCGTTTTCCCGTGTACAGCATCTGTATTCCCGAAACGTCGTCAACCAATTCCACAGCTTGGGTCGGACACACGTATGCGCAAACGCCGCAGCCTTCACAAGCGTACTCGTTCACTCGATAAACATTGTCGTTCTTTTCGATCGCCTGAAATCGGCAATGGTCGAAGCACGCACCGCACCCGGTGCACTTTTCCGGATCGATCCGGGCCTTTTGTGATCCGTAGTACTCGGACGTGCGCGGCGTTCCCGTAAGACCCGCCACCAAATGCAGATTCGGAGCATCCACGTCGCAATCCGCAAAAGCGCGGGCTTTCAAAAAATCGATCAATGCCGCGGCTGCGGTCGTCTTTCCCGTGCCGCCTTTTCCGCTGAGGATCAGCAGCTTTTTCATCTGCGCACCTCCTTTTCGATTTTGTCCGAAAGACGCCGGAACACCGCCGCCATTTCTTCATTCTCCCTGACGGCAATGAGCGCTTTCGCCCCCAGTGTGGCCAGTTCGGTGCTGTAGGGGATCCGGCAAAGGATATTGACATGATGCTCGGCGCAGTATTCTTCCAGTTCCCTGTAGGGCCCTTCCGTTTTGTTGATCACCACACCGCAGGGCTTGCCTAAAAGATTCACCAGTTCAAGAACCATCGCAAAATTATGCAGCCCGAAGGCCGTAGGCTCTGCCACCAGGACGCAGTAGTCCGCTTCCGATACGCTCTCCAAAACGGCACAGCCGCTGCCCGGCGGACAGTCGATCACGACTGGTCGGTCCGATTCCAAAGCTTTCGCCAATGCCGCGCGAATAAGCGGAACGCCGGAGATCTCTCCCGGTTCCAGAACACCGGTCACAACGGCCGTGTTTCCGCTTGTTCCCGCTTCGACCACGCCGATCGGTCTGGGCGTTTCTGAAACAGCCCCTCGAGGGCAGACCAAAGCACACCCGCCGCAGGAATGACAGATGCCGGGAAAGACCATCGGCTTTTCTTTGATGTACACCAGCGCGTTGAACTTACAGAAATCCACACATTTGCGACAACCGTCGCACAATGCCCCGTCGAATACGGGCAACAACACGCTGATCGTTTCCTCGTTTCTGTGTTCGGGCCGGAAAAAAAGCCTTCCGTTGGGCTCTTCCACGTCGCAATCGATGTACAGGGACGAGGACGCCGCAGCAGCAAGATTCACCGATACAAAGGTTTTACCGGTTCCCCCTTTTCCGCTCAGTACTGCAATCTTCATTGTCTTCCGTGAAATCCTTCGTGAAACTGCGTGATCGGTGACAGCGAACCTGCCTCATAGGCAGCGATGTTCTCCTCGGCAGAACCTGCTACGGTTTGATAGAGTGCAACGCCGGCTGCCTGCAACACCTGCGCCGCATTTTCTCCGCAGCGCGGCGTCAGCAGGACATCGGTCCCTTGATCGGCCACAAACTGGGCTGCTTTGATCCCCGCGCCTCCGGGTGCGTTTGCTGCTGTGTTTTCCAGAAAGCGGATCTCTCGGCTTTCCATATCGAAAAGCATGTAATAAGGAGACCTTCCAAACGAAGGACAAACATTTGTTCCCTCTTTGTTTTCGTCTACGGGGATCATGATTTTCATAGTATTGAGACTCCTTTCAGTCGAGCCGGAAGACCGGCTTTTTTTCCTTCCGCAGGCACCGCAGCCGCATCGCTCCGCATTGCCGTCGCACAAACTGTAACTTCCTCCGTCGATGCGAAGAACCCGTCCTTCCACCAGCGCTGTCGCCACCTTCTGCCGGGCATCCGTATAGATCTGCTGTACGGTGGTGCGGGCAATATTCATGTATCGGCTGCATTCTTCCTGCGTAAGGCCCCGGTGGTCGATCAGCCGCATCGCTTCGAATTCATCGATCATCAGGACGATCTCATCTCCGGAAGGAGCGCAAAGATCCGCAGGCGCAAACACATTGATGCCGGGAAGGTCGCATACTTTTCTGCATTTTTTCGGTCTGGACATCTCGACCTCCTGGAATGGGCAACGATTATGGCTCTTACCAGTATACAATATCACTTTTCCGACATATGTCAATTATCTTTTCCGGTGGTTGACTTGCTTTTTTCAATCGGTATAATTGAGTTCATCGGTGCGGGCGGGCGGGCCGATCCCAACAGTCAAACGGAAAGGATTTCTTTATGTACACCTATGCTCTGTATATCGCTGCTCTGGCTTTTCTGGGACTTTCTTTTTCGAAGGATCGGGCCAAGACCCGGCAGGCACTGAAGAAAACATGGACGGCTTTTGAAAATATCCTCCCTCAGTTTCTGAGCGTTCTGATGATCATCGGTATCCTGTTGTCTGTCCTGAACCCGGAAGTGATCTCTCAACTGATCGGACAGGAATCCGGCATCGCCGGCATGACCGTCGCCGCCGTCGTGGGGTCTATCACGCTCATCCCGGGATTCGTCGCTTTTCCCCTGGCAGCCTCTCTGTTGGAAGCCGGCGCGGGATACGGGCAGATCGCTATGTTTGTAACCACCCTCATGATGGTGGGCGTCGTAACGCTGCCGGTGGAATCTCGATTCTTCGGAAGAAGGCTGGCAGTCAGACGAAACGTATCGGCGCTGATATTCTGCGTTCTCACAGCGTGGGTCATGGGAGGGATTTTAGGATGAAAAATCACAAGACGCTCCTCAAAAGATACGGACTGTTTGCTGCCCTCCTCGCCGCCAACCTGTTCCTCCTTGCCGTAGATCCCCAACTCGGACGGAATTCCTTCCGACTGACCACGGCCAACCTGGCGGAGATGCTCTCGATTCTGCCGCCGATTTTTCTTCTCTTAGGCCTCATCGACATATGGATCCCCAGAGAAACCATGATGAAGTACATGGGAGAGGATGCGGGCCTCCGAGGCGGGTTCCTGGCCTTCACCATGGGAAGCGCCGCCGCCGGGCCGCTGTATGCTGCGTTCCCTGTGGCAGGAATGCTGCTGAAGAAAGGCGTCAAACTGACCAATGTGTTCGTATTTATCGGAGCCTGGTCCACGACCAAGATCCCGATGCTCCTCTTCGAAGCCTCCAGCCTCGGCTGGAAATTCACGGGCATCCGGTTGCTTTGCAGCATCATCGGTATTGTGAGCATCGCAATGCTTCTTGAAAAAACCACCTGTGCGGAAGAATCGGAACAACTCTACAAAAGAGCCCGGAACTTCTAGGAATATTTCTTTGTTCCGGCCGGACGGTGTGATATCATGAAAAAAACATTTTGAAAGGAACACGAAATGAACTTCGATCAATTACTGGAAGAATTCAACAGCCGCAACCCTTACACCAATGCCATCGGCATCGAAATGACCGAAATCTGCTTCGATTATGCCGCAGGGAAAGTAGATTATTCCGACAAAGTGATCAACCGAAATCTCCACGTCCACGGCGGGGTCTATGTCTCTCTGGCCGACACCGTAGCCGGTGCGGCAGCCCACAGCACCGGGGCCCATTACGTGACTCAAAGCTGCAGCTTCCAATTCTACAAAGCGACCGACAAAGGAACGCTTTTCTGCACAGCCCGCGTGAACCACCGGGGTCGCAAAACCTGTGTGATCGCCGCCAAGCTGACCCACGAGGACGGCACGCTGGCCGGAGAGGGGCTCTTTTCGTTTTATAAGATCTCTGATGAAACGAATCCGCTCCATCAATGCATGGACAAACCAAAATTCCGATGATATACTGAATGCACAAGCTATTCAGTGGTTAGGGAGGTGGCGCCCATGGGCAAGTTCAACGTAAAAGAAACCAAGACCGGTTTTGTTTTCAATCTGCAGGCCGGCAACGGAGAGATCATCGGAACATCCGAAGTCTACAGCTCGGAAAAAGCCTGCAAAAACGGTATCGAAAGCGTTCGCAAGAATGCGCCGGTCGCCAATTTGGAAGATCAGACCGTGGAAGAATTCGAAAAGGCAAAGAACCCCAAGTTCGAAATCTATGCCGATAAAAAGGGGGAGTTCCGCTTTCGTCTGAAAGCGACTAACGGTGAACCGATCCTGGCATCCGAAGGCTACAAAGCCAAAGCCAG
>JAAYDG010000096.1 GCA_012729355.1 Clostridiales bacterium | reverse complement strand
TGGATCTGGCCGGCATTGCGCATCTGTCCGCAATCAAAGGCAAAGTGCCTTTCCTGCATTTTTTCGATGGTTTTCGGACTTCTCACGAAGTACAGAAAGTGGAAGTGGTCGATTACGAAGTGTTCCGCAAGCTCATCGACATGGACGCTGTTCAGGCTTTCCGCAAAAATGCCTTGAATCCCGAGCATCCTGTGATCCGCGGTACGGCGCAGAATCCGGACATTTTCTTCCAGGCAAGGGAAGCGGCCAACGACTATTTCAATAAGCTGCCGGCTATCGTGGAAGACTACATGGATCAAATGGGCAAAGAGACCGGTCGGCCTTACAAGCTCTTCGACTATGTGGGCGCGCCCGATGCGGATCGCGTCATCGTAGCCATGGGCTCTGTGTGCGAGACCATCGAGGAGACCATGAACGTGTTGCTTGCGCAGGGAGAAAAAGTCGGCCTTATCAAGGTTCGCCTCTACAGACCCTGGGCTCCCGAATATCTCAGAACCGTCATGCCTAAGACCGTCAAGCGGATCGCGGCATTAGACAGAACAAAAGAACCGGGCGCCATGGGCGACCCCCTCTATATGGACCTCAAGACCATGTACTACGGCGAAGCCGATGCTCCGCTGATCGTAGGCGGACGCTACGGCCTGGGCTCCAAGGACACCACACCCGGACAGATCGTGGCCGTGTTCAACAACCTCAAGGAAGAAGAGCCGAAAAACCAGTTTACGATCGGCATCGAAGACGATGTGTATCACAGTTCCCTGCCCACCGTCAAGATCGCAACGGAACCGGAAGGGACTGTCCGCTGCAAGTTCTGGGGATTGGGCTCCGACGGGACCGTCGGCGCAAACAAGCAGGCGATCAAGATCATCGGAGACAACACGGATCTGTATGCGCAGGGCTATTTCTCCTACGATTCCAAGAAATCCGGCGGTGTCACTATTTCCCATCTCCGGTTCGGAAAAAACAAGATACAGTCCACATACCTGATCACGGAAGCGGACTTTGTGGCCTGTCACAACCAGGCTTACGTGCATCAGTACGATCTGCTCAGAGGTCTTAAGAAGGGTGGGAATTTCGTACTGAACTGCATCTGGACGGATGACGAGCTGAACGCGAACTTGCCTGCTTCCATGAAGCGTTATCTGGCGGAGAACGATATTCAGTTCTACACCATCGATGCCACCGCCCTGGCCGAAGAGATCGGGCTGGGCAACCGGATCAACATGATCATGCAGTCCGCTTTCTTTAAGTTGGCCAACGTGATTCCCATGGAGGAAGCGGTCGGTTATCTGAAAGAATCCATCGAGCATGCCTACGGCAAGAAGGGCGAGAAGATCGTCCATATGAACTGGGCCGCTGTGGATGCGGGCGAAAACGGTCTCCACAAAGTGGCAGTGCCTGCCGCATGGAAAGACGCCCGGGACGAAAAAGAAGATAAGAAGGATATGCCGAAGTTCATCGAAGAAGTTCTGGTGCCCATGAATCGTCAGGAAGGCGACGACCTGCCTGTGAGCGCATTTATGGATCGTCAGGACGGAACGTTCCCCTTGGGAACAGCCGCTTACGAGAAGAGAGGCGTAGCCGTCAACGTGCCCATGTGGCATCCGGAAAACTGCATCCAGTGCAATCAGTGCTCCTTCGTCTGCCCCCACGCTTCCATACGGCCGTTCCTGCTCAACGAAGAAGACGTTGCTGCTGCGCCGGAAGGCTTTACGACCATCAAGGCCACCGGAAAAGAACTGGCGGGACTGAAGTACAAGATCCAGATTTCGCCTCTGGATTGTCTGGGCTGCGGCAATTGCGCCGATATCTGTCCGGCCAAGACCAAAGCGCTCACCATGGAACCCCTGGCGACCCAGATGGACGAAGCGCCCAACTGGGAATTTGCGGTAGGGTTGACCGACAAGAGCAATTTGATGCCTACAACTACGGTCAAAGGCA
>JAAYDG010000014.1 GCA_012729355.1 Clostridiales bacterium | reverse complement strand
TCTCCGAAATGGAATCCAGGGAAGACGTGGCTTCGTCGAAGATGAGCAGCGCAGGGTCCTTCAGCAGCACCCGGGCGATGGACAGGCGCTGCTTTTCTCCGCCGGAAAGCTTCAGCCCCCGGTTGCCCACGATCGTATCGTAGCCCTCGGACTGGGCAGTGATAAATTCGTGGATGTTGGCTTTCTTGCACACCTCCTCCAATTCCGCCCGGGTCGCCTCGGGCTTTGCGTAGAGAAGATTCTCCCGCACCGTGCCGTTGAACAGATAGGTGTCCTGGGTGACGACCCCTACGCTCCGGCGCAGGAACTGCAGATCCAGCTTCCGCACATCGATGCCGTCGAAGGAAACACTGCCCTCCGTTACGTCGTACAGGCGGGGGATCAGATTGATGATCGTGCTCTTGCCGGCGCCGGAAGGTCCCACGATGGCGATGCTCTTTCCCTTTTCCAGGGAAAAATCCACATCCTTCAGGATCATGCGGGCAGGTTCATAGGCAAAGTACACGTGGGAAAAGCGGACGCGTCCTTCTGCGCGGTCCGGTTTCTCCGCATCCGGGGCATTCGTAATCTCCACCGGCATGTCGAAGTATTCGAAGATCCTGGTGAACAGCGCCATGGACCGGATCCAGTCCACCTGGATATTCAGCAGGGCATTCACCGGCCCGTACATCCGGCCCAGCAGGGCCACCAACACGGTGATGTCGCCCACCGTCAGATCGCTGTCGTAGCGCATCATCAGCACGCCCCCCACCAAATAGATGAGCATGGGACCGATACTGGAAAACGTGCTGAGCGCCACCCGGAACCATCGTCCGGCCATGCTTTCCCGGATCCGCAGGCGGATCATGCGACGGTTGGCGGACTCGTACCGTTCGTACTCCCGCTCTTCCATACCGAAGAGCTTCACCAGCATCTGCCCGCTCACGGACAGGGTCTCGTTGAGGATCCCGTTGATCTCGTCGCTGCACTCCTGGGCGTCCCGGGTAAGGATCCAGCGGGTCTTTCCCGCTTTTTTCGTGGGCAGCGTAAAGAGGGGCACGATGAGGATGCCTACGGTAGCCAGGATCCAGTTTCGCTGGTACATGGCGATCATGGCGACGATCAGCGTCACCACATTGGACAGGATGCTGGCCAGCGTGCCGGTAATGATCTGCTGGACCCCGGAAATATCGCTGGTCATGCGGGTGATGATGTCGCCCTGGTTGTTGGCTGTAAAAAAGCGGTGGGACATGGACTGCAGATGACGGAACATGCTGTTGCGCATATCGAAGGTGATGTGCTGAGCGATCCATGAATTGAGATAGCTCTCCAGCACCCGGATCAGGTTGGCGGCAAGCATCACACCCAGAGACAAAGCGATCAGCCGAATCAAAGCGTCCAGATCCCGGCCGATCAAGCCGTCGTCGATGATCCTTCCGGTCAGGATCGACGGCAGCAATCCCAGTATGGAAGAAAGCAGGATCGCCACAAGGACCAGGGCCATCTGCTTCCAGTAAGGCCGCAAGTAAGAACCGATCCGCCGCAGCAGTGTTTTCGTCACTTTGGGCCGGTTGGCCTTCTCTTCCTCGGTGAGAAAACCGCGGCCGCCGCGGCCGCCGCCTCCGGGTTTCATTTCCATGCGTGTTCCTTTCCCTTGTGAATACGGGCCGCCCAACCAAGGGCGGCCCGCTCTTTACTCTTTCGCAGGAGACTCCTGCGCGGTTTCTGTTTGCTGCCGGTGCAGCTTCTTCACTTTTTTCTCAAACTCCCGCCGGGACATCCAAATCTGGGCGCCGCAGGTGTCGCAGGACGCCCGCACATCGGCGCCCACGCGCTGCAGAGTGAACAGGTCTCCTCCGCAGGGATGTTTCTTTTTCATCTGCACCCGGTCGCCGACCGTCAGTGGCAAAGGCATAGGTCCCTCCTACAGCAGATTCTTTTTGTATTCGGCATACAGTGCTTCCAGATTCGAGATCTTCTTCTGCGCCAGGATCTGCAAGTCCGATGCGGTGTCATAGTCTTTGTCGTCCAAAGCATTGGTCAGGCGGGTGAGCAGACTGATGCGCTCCGTGGTGTCCTGCCCCATGTCCTTGCGCATATATCTTACCTTCTTCCACCGCACTTCGTCAATATCGGCGCAGTCCAAAGAATCGTGGGCTTTTTCGCAGGAGCGGATGATCTTGCGCATGCCCGGAACGATCCGGTTGCGCAACTCCGTGATCCACTGATCCAGCGCAGCGACCTTGTAGGATTCCAGATCCACCGGATCCATGACGCCTTCCGTAAAGAGGAGCTTCACTTTTTCCGGACAGAGTTCCAGCCTTTTCAAAACTTCCCACACCGTCTCCGGCGCCCGGCCGAACAGCATGTCTCTTTCCTCCTGGGTAAAGTCGTCGAACGTGTTTTTTTCGGTCCGGTAGAGGCGGTCTTTCTCCAGATAGAAATCTTCCTGTCCGTACTCCTTGGAGATGGACGTCAACAGTTCCGCCGGGGTCTTTTCGTGCTCCAGGGCCGCCCGAAGACCGTCCAGCATGGCCATGTAGGCGGCAGCCAGCACCAGATAGGTGTTGGCCTTGGGGTTGGGCGAGCGAAGCTCGAACCGGGTGGCCATGGGGTTGCGCATGTCCCGGATCAATCCCGCCAGGATGGTCCGGTTTCGGGAAGGAGCCTCCACGCTGTGGCCCAGGCTCGTCACCACGCTCACCGGCGCTTCGAATCCCGGCTTCAACCGATTGTAGGAATCGTTGGTGCAGTTGGCCATGGGGCTGACGATATCGTAATTCTTCAGCAAACCCATCAGGCAGGAATAGCCAATGGGGCTCAGATAATCTTTGTTCACATCGCCGGCAGTGAACAGATTGACAAGCCGGCCGTCCCGGAGCCGCGCCGCCGCCCCGATGTGGGTATGCTTTCCGCAACCGGCCACCCCTTCGATGGGCTTGGCCATGAACGTCACGTCCAGACCGTGATTCCGGAACACATCTTTGACGATGTAGCGAACCTGCTTGTCGTTGTCCGCCGCCTGCATGGGATCCGAATATTTCCAATCGATCTCCAGCTGTTCCATGATGTGGTCGAAATCGCCGTCATGGGTAAGCTTCGGCTTGACGCCGCCCACCTCCTTGTGGGCCATTTCCACACAGAAGCCATAGCGGTTCAGGATGTCCACCGTACGCTCCAGCGCCGTCCGCACAGGACCCAGCGTTCGTTTCCAATACTGCTCCTTGAGCTCCTGTGACGTGTGGAGCCGGTCCTTGTCCGCCACGTCGTCGGGGGTTTTAACGTAAAATTCCAGCTCCGTGCCCGCCGTGAGTTCGATCTCCGCAATGTCCCCGACACTGTCGATGGGCAGATGCTCAAAGACGTAGGGATGGTCTTTCATCAGTTGCAGCAAATTCTTTTTGAATACTGCGATGGCGTCCCGCAGGATGATCCGGGAACCCACCTCGGCCTTGTCGTTGTGCACCAGATACGACGGGATCCGAAGACTGCCTACAGGCAGTCCCGTCTCCTCGTGAATGTTGTTGTAGTTGTAGTCCACATACCAGTTGACGGACAGGTCGGGCAGGATATCCACCCGGGCATTGTTGATCTCGGCGATTTCGGGCAGAAACACCGAGGATCCGTCGGTCTGCACCCCAAAAGTCAGGAAGCGATCGATGTCTTCCAGCATGTTTTCCACGGGGATCTTCTCGTCGGTGTCGTCGCCGTTGATATCCAGACCGCTCAGAGATACGAAACGGATCTCGGGGTGTGCCAGAAGCTGCTGTCGGATCTGAGCCTCCTTATGTTCTTTTGCCGGTAAACAGAATATCATGTCCTTTAACATCAATCCTTCCTCCTTTCGCGAATTTTGATTGACCAAGCAAATCCAATGAACAAAGCCGCGCCGCGGAAGGGACGACGTGTACGCCTTCCACGGTACGGCTTGCTATTGAATACGTTGAAAAAATATAGTTTTTATTCTACACGATGATCACGAATTGTCAAGAGCCCTTGTTATTCAATTGTCGGTTCATTGCGCCAGCTGCTGCAGGTATTGCTGCAGCTGCTCCATGAATTGACCGTATCCCGCCCAGTCTCCGGCTCTCTGGGATTGCTGGGCATTTTCGTAAGCTTCGTTGGCCAGTTCGATCAATTCGGCCACGTCGGTGGTGACGACAGTGCCGGGATCGGGCGTTTCCCCATCGGGGATCTCGGGTTCGAGGGTTCCGCCGGCCTCCAGAATGGCAGCCGCTTCCAACCCGGCCAATACCGGATTGTCCGCGTTCAACGGATCGCCGGCACCGGTGCCGAACATCTCATCCAGCGCTTCCGACAGCGTTGGCTTATACGCGATCTTATCGCCATAGTAAACGATGACCCGCTTCACTTCGGGCAGACTGCCCTGGGCCGCTTCCAAATACACCGGCTCGACATACAGCAGAGATCCCTCGACCGGGAAGACGAACATATTGCCTCTGGAATACGTGGAACCGGAGTTGTTCCAAAGAGAAAATTCCTTCGATATTTCCGTATCCTGGTTGATCTGGGCCTCGACCTGCGACGGACCGTAGATGATCCGGTCCTTGGGCAGCCTGTACAGAACCAGTTCTCCGTAGTATGGCACATCGTTTCTGGCCACCAGAAGACCCGTCATGTTGTTCTTGCCGCTGGGTGTATAGGGGATCGAATTGATGAATTCCGCCTTATCCTCGCCGGGCAAACGCATGATATAGTAATTCGGAGAGATGACCTGCTCCGTCTGTCCGTACGTTTCCCGGGCGATGGCCCACAGATCCTCGTTTTGATAAAAGACTTCCACATTGGTCATATGATACTTTTTGTACACGTTGGCCTGGATATTGAGCAACGCATTGGGGTAGTGGATATGCGCACGCATGTATTCGGGCATCTCGTCAAAACTCTTAAAGAGGACCGGATAAATTTTCTCCAGCGTCAGCACCATGGGGTCGTTGGCATCTGCAATATAGAAGTCCGCATTCCCGTTGTAGGCATCCACAACGATCTTGACCGAATTTCGGATGTAGTTCATGTGCGTGTTTTCGGTCCAAGGCTCCGAATACGGGTAATAGGAACTCATGGTATAGGCGTCGATGATCCAGAATACCCTGCCGTCGGCCACCACCACATAGGGATCGTCGTCGTAGGCCAGGAACGGAGCGATCTTCTGCACCTTCTCTTCGATGTTCCGGTAGATCAGCATCCTGGAATCGCTGTTGATGTTGGTGGATACCAGGATCTTGAGGCTCCGCTCCCGAATGGCGAACAGGATCCGGTTGAAGAAATTCAACTTGATGCCAGCCTCTCCTTCGTAGTAATTATACATATTGGCCTCGCCGCTGGGATAGTCGAACTCGGCTTCGTCGGTCCCCACGATGATGTAGTCGTCCGTGGATTCTCCGAAATAAATTTCGGGCCTTGCGATCTGGATCTCCGCCACATCGGAAACCGGCGGAATGCTGTCGATCATCATATCGGGCTGGCCGCTGGCCGTTACCTTGTCGACCCTGGACAGCGTAATGCCGTAGCCGTGGGTATATTTCAGGTGACGAATGAGCCATTGGTTTTCGATCCGCGCCTGGTCGATCTCCCGGGCAGACAGGAAGACCTGGGTGTATTCGCCGTTCACCATGTATCGGTCCACATCCACATCGTTGAACGTGTAATATGTACGGATGGACTGCGTCTGATTGTAGAATCGCTCGGCAGGTTCGAAGTCGTTGATCCGGATGTTGGAAAACGTGTCCATGTTGTTGAGCACGTCGATCTTGCTCAGCTGATTATCGGCGGAAAAATCCCGGATGGTGATGTCTTCCAAGCCGTATGCCAAACGGGTGTAGGTAATGTTGTTCTGGAGATATTCCCGCTCTTTGTTGATCTCATCGGGAGACACCACCAGATTCTGGACCAGCATGGCCGCCCCGGAGCCGCCCACGGAAATAATGACCATGAGAGCGGGGATCGCCAGAGCTATCTTAATATTGCGTTTTTTCAAGCCAATGGCAAAGAGAACAGCGCCGACTACGGCAAGTCCGATCAGGATACGATAGATCAACAATGTCACATTGATGTCTGTATATCCGGCGCCGTAAGCAACGCCCGTGCCGCTGTAGAGCAGGTCATACTGCCGCAGGAATGTATTGATGCCCACAGTAGTAAAAAGCAGGATGCCCAGGATGGTCAGCTGGGTGCTGGCCACCGTCACGAGGATCTTGCCCACATAACTGCCTTTGGGTGTCTTTTTTTGTGTTTTGTTTTTCTGTTTGCGGAACAAGCTTTCGAAATATTCGCCCACGCTGGCAGGGCGGTTCCCGCCGGAGAATTCATCCTCCGTCGTATCATAAGCATAAGGCTCTTCCTGGGGCTCCGGCTCCGGCGTTCCGGCCGTGGGGCGGGTAAAACTTACCAATAGTATGTAGAACAGGAAGGTAAGCCCCAGCAGCGTGACGATCATGTTGGTGCCCGCGCTGTTCAGGCCGTCCAGAAATTCAAGCTTAAACATATAAAAGCTCAAATCCTGACCGAACAACGGATCTGCCAGATCGAAGCTCGTGGCATTCATAAACTGCAGGATCTGGAACCACAGGCCCGAGATCGTGGTTATGGACAGCACTGCGCCGAACACACAAGAAAGAATGATGATGATGGTCCGTATGTGTTTTTGCGATTCCTGATCCGAAATCTCCATATCCGCTTTTTTCAGGAAGTTCTTTTTAAGAATCGACAGATACAAAAATCCGATGCCGGTGAGAATGACAAACAGCGGAACCCCCAGCTGAAGCTTCGTTCCGATCTCCTTGAAAAATACAGATGTATAGCCCATTTCCCGGAACCACAGATAGTCCGTGATAAAGTCTGTAAGCTTGTAGAGCACCGCAACCAAAACCACCAGCACCAGCAGAATGATTTTTAATTTGCCGCCTCTCTTCTCTCTATTCATAGAACGTGTCCCCTTTCTTATTCAAACGACGTATAGTCTACGATTTTGATGTCCCCTGCCACATCTTCCAGCCGGTAGATCCAAGAATAGGCCCGCTTTACGGCTTCCCCTTCTTCTTCCACCGTGATCTGTTCGCGGACAAACGTAAAATATTGTTCTTTGTTGTAGCGTATCTCTCCCAGCGCCAGCGAATCAAAAGTTTCCCTGATTTCACCCACTTTGGGAAAGTTTACCGCGCTGCGGTAGGCGGCACCGTCGGCCTTGAGCAGATCCAGGCAGCTCCGGTCTTCGCCCTCGTTCACATAGTCGATCCATTTGGAGTTAAAAGAGATCAGACAGGCGTACACCGCCTTCTTCGTCTCGATATCCTCTATCACGTCCATGTCACCCAGACCCTCGATCTCGTAGGTCATTGTATCGTCATACCCTAATTTCGGGCTTTCGGTGATCGATTGAATGTTCTTGTTGAACACCGTGACCAGCGCGCCCAGGTTCAGCACCGGCTCTACATCCTCCGGAAGCGGGTCGTCCGCAGGTTCCGTTTCGCCCGGCAGGATCCCGATGCCTTCCAGCACCTCCACGACGTATTCGCGGATCCGGAAGTATTGGATCTTTGCTTCGCTGATGACGGTCTGCTCGATCCGAGAGGCTGTCTTCGTAATCTCGTGATCCGGCAGGAATTGCCGCAGGCCGATCACAGAAGCTTCTGTGAGCCCGGCGAGCAAAAGAAGGAACAACAGGAATTTCAGGAATCCGTGTTTCTTTTTCTTCTTCTTTTGCGTCTTAAGGTCTTCCTCCAGCGGTGCGAACAACTCCTCCACTGCGTCTTCGGGGTCTTCGGGCGCTTCGGCCTGCTCGACTTCCGTCTCCTCCGGCGTGTGGACCTGCTCGGCTTCCGTCTCCTCCGGTGTGTGGACCTGCTCGGCTTCCGTCTCCTCGGGCGCTTCGGCCTGCTCGGCTTCCGTCTCAAGATCCTGTGTTGCGGCATCGTCCGGAATTTCCGGACTCTCCGAAACGGGTTCTCGGGCGTCTTTCGGCACATCCGGTTCGATCCCGATGGAACGAAAATAGTCCTCCCGAGCCTTGGTCATGGCCTCCAGCCGCTCCCGATTTGCAGACTTGTGCGTCTCTGCAAACGCTTCCCGGCTCCTGTGAAGGCGCGCTTCTTCCTGCGCCTGCACTTCGGCCTGGATCTTTTCCAGATTGATCGGAATCGTCGCCCCGGACACAAAATCCGCATCCTTCGTATTGCTCAAAAGCATTTGCTCAAAGTCGCTCAAATCCTCTGCCCGGACCACAGGGGAGGGTGTAAAACTCCGGATTTGCTGTGCCTGCTGCGCCGACAGTTCATCCCAAGGCATTCTAAACTGCTCTTCGTGGTAGTCTTCGCCTTTTTTACGGTTTTTCAGCTTTTCATATTCTTCATCCAGCAACCGCTGAAACTCTTCGTTCTTTTTCTGGAAGGTGAAAAATTTCTCTGCCTGCTTCGTGCTTTCGGCCATGGGTTCCTTCCAAGCAGGATCCTCATTGCCGGGAACAGCGATAAACCCCTCCGATACGTCGTTGTTCACCATGACCACAGGCTGCTTTTTTTCCATCGCTTCCCGGATCCGTCCCTCGGAAGACTCATCCAGCAAAGTTCTTGCTTCCACGGTATCGTAGGCTGGCCACTGGATGGGGATATCTTCGGGCTGCTTGGGTTTGGGGAAATCGTATATGTTCCAGGAAAACTCTGTCTCTCCGGCAGAGGCTTCCCCGGGTTGTTGCGATGACAGGATCGGCTTTGGATTTTCCGATCTGCTTTCCCGGGAGTCTGTGGGCCGTTCTTCCGGTGCAGAGATCTCCTCCGGGGCGATCACTTTTGTCCCGCACATATCACAATATGCTCTGTTTGGATCCAGGTCGTATCCGCAGACTCTGCACTTCATTCCGTTTCCTCCACTGCAATAGCTTATACCTCGTAACATTATAGTATAAATATGGTTCCCGCGCAAGAATTGAGGATTTTATTCTGCTGCGCGCCCGTGATTTCTTTCTATGCCGAAGATCTTTTGACGGCAACTTTCTTCTTGACAGTCCTCCCACCCAATGGTATCATAACTTTTGCGTAAAATGTTGAAATATATGCATCCATAGCTCAGTTGGTAGAGCACCTGACTCTTAATCAGGGTGTCCAGGGTTCGAGCCCCTGTGGGTGTACCAGGAAAAAACACTGCAACAAAAATGCAGTGTTTTTTATTGCCGGGGCCCACAGGGGCTCGAAGCACCGAGAACACCATCCAACCAAAGGTTGGGGTGTTCGGGCACAAGCCCTTCCGCTGTTTTCACAGAAAACAGGGATAGGTCTGGGCCGAAAGGGCGCAGGCGTCAGCGAGAGGATCCGGCGGATCCTCGAGCAGCCTGCGGTCCGAGTCGACCGAGCGGGGAGACGACGGACGGCAAATGTCCGGCCGAATGACCGGACATTTGTGTAAGCCCCTGTGGGTGTTTTTATATATAAATCAGTTCCCAAATGGTGTATGTTATAGATAGGTTATAATCGGCAAAGGAGGAATCATCATGTCAAATCTGCTAGTTGAAATCAAAAGAACAAACCAAAAGGTCCGTTTTGAAGGAGTCTCCGTTGACAACCCGGATATCACGATACCTTTCGATTTTGCGCCGCCGTACGGAGATGGCCGCGGTTTCGGAGGACCTGAACTGCTGCTCATGAGCTTCGCCGGATGCGTCAGTACCGCGATCGTCTTTCTGCTTAACGAAACAGGCAAACATATCACATCCTATTCGGCAAAGTTCGAAGGTGTCCGCGTCGAGAAACCCCTTTCGCTCAGCACGATCAAATTTCATATCAGCGTCGTATCGGAGGACCTCACGAACGAAGATGTCGAAGGTGTCATCAAAGCAGCGGCAGACCTTTCTCCGGTATGGCTTGCTGTAAAGAACAATGTTGCTGTTGAAACAAGCTATGAGATAAGCAGATAAAAGAAAACCCGGGATGATGCAATAAAATGGGAACTCGCTCTTTTCAGTGAGTTCCCTTGATTTTTTATATCCCGTTCAGTGACGTCTTTCGCGCCGTCACATCCACCAGGGCCAGGACCATGGCTGCGGCTTGGGCTCTGGTGCCCGTCAGGTCTCCGGCAAACGTGCCCGATTCGTCCATGCCCGTCACCAATCCCTTGCCATAGGCTTGTTCCACATAATACGCATCGCCTTCGCTTTGTATCACTTGGTCGTGATCGGACATCGTGCTTTCAATGCCGGTCGTATCCACTTCCGGTTCGTTCAGCGTGTTTTCCGAAAGCCGTATCAATATCCGGGCCATTTCATACCGCGTGATCGGTTCGTTCCAGGTTGCTTCCGAAATCTCTCCGCTTTTCAAGGTCCCCTGTTCCTCGGCGGCTTCGAATATTCCTGATGCCCAATGATTTTTTACCGATTCTGCTGTGACGATCACCGCTGTTTTCGCACATGCTGCGGCGCTCCTGCAGGCCAGCTTTAAAAATTCCGCCCTTGTGATCGTATTGTCCGGTCTGAATGTCCCATCCTGATATCCATCGATCGCCCCGATGTGGATCAGCCTTTCTATGGTTGCTTCGGCCCAGTGTTTTTGGATGTCCGATAATTCTCTTGATGAACCTACTGAAAGATCTCCACCCGCAAGCGCTTGTGACAGCATCATTTCCGGCACACCGGCATCCGCTACGATCACCGCTCCCTCCAGCTTGTCTGCATGCGCTTTCGCATACACATAATCGCTGAAATCACGGATATAGAACCCGTCGACATACAGCCGATATTTAAAATATCCGGTTTCCCGCCCATGCCGGACGGCGTACAGGGGCAATAAACCATTTTCGGTATAGGCCTCTTGATACAGCGATTGATCTGTCGGCATCGCGCCCAGTGTCGTCTCGATGGTCACCACGGGCTTCAGCGTTTGAGCGGCGGCATAATCCGAAAAAAAGCCGCTCTCGAGCCCCGAAGAATAGGATTCGACGCGATAGCCGTTGACCGCCTGCAGGGCCGCGGCCAAGTCCAGAGAACGCTTGTTGTAATCCACGCCGAACCAATACTTCCCGCAATCAATGAATTTGCCCCTCGAATGAAAGCTGATAAAGTTTCTGAAGTCATACCTTTGTACATATCGCATAACCGCTTTGGTTTCCGGTTCGCTCCCTCCGTAGGGCCCGGCATCATAATTGTACGACACATCGTTTCGGGGCACCTCCCCGGGATACCGCTGAAATTTGTCGATCCATTTCATCGTGATCGGGTCGTAGTATTCGTCGGGATAGTTCCGGTTCAAGTCCACGCCGGCGATATTGGCTTTCAGATCTGTGTAATCCCTGGCGCTCATGCCCAACAGGAGTTTTCGACCCTCGGCGGTCTTGACGGAACTGGCGCCGAACTTCACCAGATCAAACCCGTCCGGATTGACGAGCGGAATAAAATGGATCACAGCCTGGCTTAGCTCCGCGCTCAAATCGAATTCGGGAATATAGCTGTCTTCATAATAATCCTTTGCATAATCCTCGATGGCTTTCATAAGGAGCGGCGTGTTGACCGTCTCCCTGCTGTGGGTCCCCGCTTCGACATAGTAATGCTGACGATATAAATTGAAATCATCTCGAACCATTGCCTCTTTGACGTTCGCCGTCATGAGCATGGCGTAAATCGGCTTGCTGTCATGGGAATAACCGATCACCTCCAGATGCAGAAGCTCCGGGTAAGTGGACGCCAGCGTCTGAGCGATGCTGTAATAGTCCGACGAAGAATACATGGCCCCTTTGTCGTACTCAAAAGCATCCGCAGCCCGGGCCGAAACCGTCGTTGCGCCTGACAATATAAGAAACGTCAGTATCATCCCCAAAAAAAATTTACGTTTGTATACCATGAGTATGTTCTCCTTAAGCAGATATTATACCTTATATGGCCTATTACCGGAGTGGTGAATTCCATTTTTATTTCATTTTAGAAGCTATATTAAGAGAATTATAACGGAAGAGTTTTCGTTATATTATTTAACATCGGAAATATCTATGCTTAACAAGATAAGCTGAAAATATTCTTTAAATTTTTATAAGTAGGCAAAAATGCCTCCTACGGCATTCCGATTTTACCATAGGAGGCTTTTCTCGCATTCATAGATCCTTCGGTTGCCGAAAAAATAGCATGTTTATCCTTTCAGCACCTTGTCTTCTTTGTCGTAGAAAGGAGTATCCACCATTTCGGCCTTGAGTTCCTTTCCTGTCTTCGGATCCCTTATTGTGTAAATTTCTCCGATCTTTGCGTATTTTGTCTGTACATACGGTATGGCGACACTTTTCTTTACTCTTCGTCCATAAGTGGAGCAAGTAATTTTGCCGATGGTTATTCCGTCTTTGTTTATAACATCGGCTCCGATTGGTGCAACCTCGTCCGTGCCGAGTATCTCCAGTCCGGCCAATTGAGTTTCCAAACCTTCTTCTTTCAGTTTTATTAAAGCATCTCTGCCTACAAAGTCTCCCTTGTCCAGTTTTACAGTCCACCCAAGGAAGCACTGATATGGGCTTGCAGTCAGCAGATAGTCGTCCGCATAGACCCCACCGTGGTAGCATTTTTCTACTCTTAGAGACTCTTCGGTCTCAGCTCCGTAAGGTGCCAATCCGAATTCTTTTCCGGCTTCCATGAGAACATCGAAAGTAATCGCTCCATATCTTCCCGGAACATAAATTTCGAAGCTGAGCTCTCCGCTGTATCCTGTTCTCGCCAGATAGCAGGGAATTTCGTATTCCTCGGTGACCAGGTGGGTTTTTACAATGTCGAAATACCTCATGTCGTGGACGATTGGTGCCAATTTGCCAAGAATGTCTCTGACGCGAGGACCGCAAACGGGCAGAAGCCCCATACTGGCTTCGATAATATGAACATCGTCGTATTTGTCTTTTTTCGCAGCTTCTTCGTTTAGAGCCTTTAAAATTGGGAAGGAGCCCGGAGTGCTCGTAACGACAAGGTAACAATTCTTTTCTGTGTGATAGATAATGGTATCATCCAGCGGATGACCTTTTTCGTTTAGAAACATCGTATAGATGCCCCTGCCCGGTTTGCATTTGGACAGATCATTAACTATCAGGTAATTCAACATTCGCAGAGCATCGCTGCCGACTACGAATATCTGGCCCATTGTAGAGTAGTCTGCAAATCCGGCATTTTTTATAGTGTTTTCGATTTCTACATCCGGGCCCTGAAAACGAATGACATCTCTACGACCACCGGGAGGCGCTAAGGTAGCACCGTGCTCCAGGTTTTTGGCGAAAAAAGGACCTCTGAGTTCCATACTTCTTTCCTCCTAACTTACTTAAATGTAGGGCTACAACTTGTCAACCACATGTGGTCTGCCCCCGTTTTCTGTACCAGAATCTAAGTTAGTCTAGGCTGCCATTACCTGTGGTGCTGACGGTCGGTACCCCAGCGAACTGTGAGGTCTCACTGTATTGTATTCGGAAACTCATCGCTTAGTCAGAACATCAACCTCATACATTATATCAAAGATTTCAAGATTTAGAAACTCGTCTCGCATTTTGCTGTTGAAGCTTTCACAGTATCCGTTCTCCCAAGGGCTTCCCGGTTCAATGAAGGCGGTGGAGACGGCAACTATTTCCAGCCATGCCCTGAGTTTCTTCGCCGTAAATTCAGATCCATTATCGCTTCGCAGATAGCAGGGCGTTCCCTTCATCAAAAAAAGATCCGCGAGCAGGCTGATGATTTCTTCATGCATTCAGCCATAGCCTTCGCTTCCTCGGTTGTTTTCTTGGCACCTTCAGGCCCTGCTCCCGCTTGCCGGGCTTAGAATTTTCCCTCCGCCACATCCTTGAGTATTGCGTTGTCCAGGCTCAGATCCGCAACCAGTTTCTTTAGTCTTGCATTTTCCTTTTCCAGTTCCTTCAGCCTCTTGGCATCGGACGAGTTCATCCCGCCGTACTGCTTTCGCCAACGGTAATAGGTTTGCTCCGTTACTCCGATTTGCCTTGCCGCCTCTCCAATGGTTTTCCCCTGGCTGCACAGCACCTCGACCTCTCTCAGGTGCACGATGATTTGTTTGATCGTGTAAGTTGTTTTCCTCATCTTCCTTCTCTCCTTTTTAAGTTAGTGTATCATGCATTTTTCTAACTTAAAATCTGGACCGGTTTTGAGGGGTCATGCCATCTGACTGGATCAGCATGTTTGAGAATACGACAATGGTGACTGCGCTGATCGATCGTCTAACGTTCCGTTCTCATGTTCTGAACATGAATTCGGAGCATCCTTACAGAGCAGATTACGCTGCCGCGA
>JAAYDG010000095.1 GCA_012729355.1 Clostridiales bacterium | reverse complement strand
TGCCCCGGGCCACGGCAGACATCACCTCTTCCGGCGTCACATCCTGGATGCCTTTTCGATCGATTTGATCCGGAGTGATGTTCGCATCCATCAAAACGTTCAACAGAGAAGTGAGTTTTGCCGCAGCGTCATAGCCTTCCACGTCCATGGTGGGATCCGCCTCCATAAATCCGCCCTTCCGGCCGTTTTCGTAGATCTGATCCTTCGGGATCCCCAATTCCATCTGCTCCAGTATGTAGTTGGTGGTCGCGTTCAGGATTCCTTTCACTTCCGAAATCTCCGCATATTCCAGGCAGTAGTCCGCCATATTGAACACCGGCATGCCGGCCATCACCGTGGTCTCGTAGTAAAAACACACCCCTTTTTCCGCAGCCAGATCCCGCAGTTCCCGATACGCCCATGCGATAGGCCCCTTGTTGGCGCTGACCACATGCTTTCCTCTGTTCATAGCCCTTTTGATGTGGTCGATAGCCGGTTGTCCCGTAAAGATGTTCAACGGCGTCAGTTCCAGCAGCACGTCGTACTCGGCTTTTTCCACCACATCCATGGCAGACCAGTCGCATCGGCCCGGAGCTTCGCTGTCAAAACGGCCTTCCTCCTCCACCTGCCGGATGGCTTCCGCCAGGTCGATGCCTCCCGTGTCGTTCAATGTGCCTCTCGTCGCCGTTGCGATGGTCGTCACGCGGACATCGTACCCGGTCTTCTTTCGGATCTCTTCGAGATGATCGATCAATATTCTGGAAAACGCCCTTCCGGCCACGCCGAAGCCCAGCATAGCCACTCTGCATACTTTCATTTTGCGACTCCTCTCTTTATGAAACAGGAAATGATTTTACTTATAAACGATAACGGATGGATCGGAACAGATGTCGATCCGCACCGCAAGGGCTATTTTTTCAAAATCGCCCAGGGAAAACAAATTGAGGTCCAGGATGCTGCCGGCCGTGTTCAGCCGATACCGGATGGTGTTTTTATGCTGTCCCATCCGGTCTGCGGTGTTGTCCAGATTTCCTCCGGATTTTACAAATTCAACGACTGTATTCAGGATTTCTCCGCTTCGTCCCGCATCGTACTCCTTGAGCGGGGCGATATATCTTTGCCGGTAATGATCCATGGCTTTCTCTCCGCCAAAAGGCAGGATCGCCTGGTAGACCCCCAGCTGATCGAAGGTCCTGATCCCCGCCGATCGTTCATCGTATACGGCGGCATACAGTGATTCCCGGATCGCTTCGTCCAGCTCATCCTTTACGTGGTGCACGTCGGAGATGCCCACATCGAAGCGTTCCAGCACATCCGGACCCAGAGATTCGACATAAGGTTCAAACATCCGTGCCGGATGCTCGTTGCCGCAGTGATACGCCGAATGGATGAGCATGAGCCCACCTCCGTAAAAAAAGACCGCATCCCCCGGTTCGATCAAACCGGCTTTGTAGAGCTTGTTCTCTTCCTCGATGGCTCGCTCCCTTGAAAGGCGCCCTTCTTTGGGACGAAAAAACGCCACAGCGAGATCATCCTGGAGCGATGGGTTGATCTCATAGGCAAGATTGGCCGGCAGATTCGCATCCGAGGCATCGGCTTTTAATAGGGCATTGACCTTCTGCTCCATGAAATAGAAAGATTCATACTGTTCCATCTTTTTATTGATCAATAGGATGATGTCTTCAAAAAACGGATAGGAATCGTGGAGCGTAAAAATCGGGAAATCCATGTAATCCGCATACTTTATGACGTTTTGTGCAATCGGAAGCTTGAAAATATTTTTGATGATCAGGCCGCTGCCGTTCTTGGCCACCAGTTTTTTGACCGCCTCATAGATAAGGTTTGGGTCGTTTTTCGCATACAAAAACGTCGTGAGCGTGATAAATCCGCCGCCGGTCCTGTAGTTGTAGTCCGCATATTTATTCGCCACATCCCGGTCGTATTCGTAGTCCAGTATGCCGCAGTGCTTCACTTCTTTTTTCAGCCCGCCCTCTCCGGCGATGAGCGTCATCTTGTTCAGCTCCGGAAAGTTGCAGATATCCTGAACATAGAGCTTCATAAACACCTTCCTTGGTTATCGATACAAATTAAGCAGTTGTTTTTATATTTTAGAACAACAAACAAATTTGTTCATACAAACAGGATGCTTTATAATTATTATATCAGACAAACGTTGGTTTGTGTTCTGTCAAAAGGAGGAATATTTATGGGTGTACTGATCCTGAACAGAGAAGAAGTCAAAAGCGTGATCGACATGAGAGAAGTCATCGACAAGGTACGAAATGTCTATCAGCTGAAGACGCAGGGGAAAAGTGTCATCTGGCCCCTGGTGAACTACGAATTCGTAGACGAACACGCTGCCATGGACATCCGGTCGGGCTACATCAAGGGAGAGCAGCTTCACGGATTGAAAATGCTGAACAACTATCCTGAAAACAAAGAGAAAGGCCTTCCGCCTTTCAACGGGATCATGATGGTGTACGACTCCAACACGGGGATCCCCGTCGGAATCATGGATGCCTCTTACATCACCTGCGTTCGCACCGGTGCCGCAGGAGCCCTGGGTGTGGACAGCCTTGCCCGGAAAGATGCAAAGACGCTGATGCTCCTGGGCGCCGGCAAGCAGTCTTCGTTCCAGATCGCCGCCACCCTCATCCTGCGGCCGTTGATCGACACAGTGTACATCGTGGACCCGGTCAACCATCAGCAAGCCAAGGATCTGGCATCGAATATCAAGGAGATCCTGAAAAAAGATTTCGCCGTAGACGGCGACCATGTAACGTTCATCGCGGAAGAATCCACGGAGACAGCTGTCCGCAACAGCGATGCCATCATTACGATCACACCGTCCAGAAAACCCATCATCATGAAAGAGTGGGTCCGCCCCGGCACCCACTTCAGCTGCATCGGTTCGGATATGGAAACCAAGCAGGAGATCGAAAGCACCATCTTTGCGGGAGCCAGGATCTTTGCCGATGACGTCGCCCAGTGCATTCGCGTGGGGGAGATGGAGATACCCTTGCTGCAGGGCGTCATCAAAAAAGAAGATATCGCCGGAGAGATCGGAGACCTGCTGGCCGGGAACATCCCCGGACGGCAGAACGATCAGGAGATCACCATTTTCGATGCGACGGGTCTGTATATCCTGGACCTGGTCGCCGCCAAGACCGCCATCACCAAAGCGAAAGAAGCACACGTCGGCATGGAAGCCGACATGTAACAGGAGGAAAGAATGGAATTAAAAGATTTTTTGATCGAACAGTGGCTGAATCCCATGGATTCCAAAGCAAAGCATAACCTGGGTTCCAGCTGCGTCAAGGCCATGACCATGGATGAACTCTTCCGGGTCACCGGTCAGGATGAAGAGGCTTTCCTGAAGGAAATGAGCACCATGAGCCTTCACTACCACCACGGAGACTCCACCGGATCTCCCCGGGTCAAAAAAGCCGTCTGCGGACTCTATCCCAAGGGAGACGTGAAGCCCGAACACGTGATGATGGTTCACGGCGGCACCGGCGCCAATGATATCGTCATCTGCGGTCTGATGGAACACGGCGACAACATCGTCGTCGTGAAACCCACTTACCAGCAGCAGTACGATATCCCCAAATCCCTGGACATGGAAACCAGAGAACTGATGCTCCGGGAAGAGGAGGACTACATCCTGAATATGGACGAACTTCGCAAAATGGTGGACAAGAACACGAAGCTGATTGCGCTGTCCAATCCCAACAACCCCACGGGTCAGACGCTGTATGACAAAGAACTGAAAGAGCTGGTGGAAATCGCCAAATCCGTGGACGCCTACATCCTGTGTGACGAGATCTACAGAGGTATGGATGAGACCTATATGCCTTCCATCATGGATTTCGACTATGACAAAGCCATTTCCATCAGCAGCATGTCCAAAATGTTCTCCATGGCCGGCACCCGGATCGGCTGGATCGTTGCGAAAGATGAATACGCCTACAGAAACTTCGAAAACAGAAGATCCTACAACACGATCTGCTGCGGCATCATCGACGAAATCGTCGCCTCCGTCGCACTGGAAAATTACGAAAAGGTCTGGGCGCGGGCCAGGAGCATCCTGGTTCCCAACAAGAAGATCGTCTACGATTGGATCAACGCCCATCCTCACCTCCACGTGCGGGGCGATGCCAAAGGGACCACCTGTCTGGTCCGCTACGACTACGACATCGAATCCACCGCCCTGGCGGTGGACGCCATGGAAACGGCTCAGATCCTGTTCTGCCACGGCGCCTGCTTCGAAATGCCCGGCTACATCCGCATCGGCTACGGCGCTTTCGGCGACCCGCAAAAGCTGCGTGACGCCCTTGCGGCTCTGGGCGAATATCTGAAAAAATATGAAAAATAAAGACAGATAACATTGCAACGGCCCTTCTTGTAATAAAGGGAAGCCCCGGCCTGAACCAGGCCGGGGCTTCCCTTTCGATTTGATTGACCGTCACGTGCCATTGACCTCAAACGCACCCTTCTGTCCGTTCATCTCTTCTTTCCGTGATCACTTCATCCAGACGGAAATCCCGATCAAAATCTCCGGCAGCTTCATCCAGACGCTGAGCTTCAAAAGCGACGCCGATCATCTTGGCTTTCGTGCATCGAGGCAGGTATCTGTCGTAGTATCCGCCGCCCCAGCCGATCCGCATTCCACGGCCGTCAAAGGCTATGCAGGGCACCACCACCACATCGATCTCTTCCGGCGGCACGTGGATCGAACGATCGACCAGGGGAGTTCGGATGCCGTATGCGCCGACGGTCCAACTGTCCCGGCTCAAAGGGCAATACGCTTCCATTCGCCCTTCTTTGTACGGTACCGGGAAAGCCAGAATCTTCCCCAGTCTTTCGATCTCCTCGTGAAACAACACAAGATCCAACTCTGCGCCAAACGCCATATAGGACAGGATGACTGCCGCACCCTCCACGTCGGGATGGGCGATCAGTTTTTCCGCGACGATCCGGCTGCAGCGCCTTCGATCTTCTGCAGACAAAGCCTCCCGGGCCTTGTTCGCCATCTCTCTTTGGATTTGTTTTTTGACGCGCAAATCGATGCTCATGGATTCTCCCGATCAGAAGTCCTGCCTGATTAAAAAATTATAGTATAGATCCCGGCACATGGCAATAGATGCAATTGGACCGCTCTGTTTGTCGGCTGTCGGATCCCTTGAGAAATCATCTGGAAGAGAACGGAAAAACTGATATACTGTATATCATATCAACCAGAGTGACGGTGGATCGGACGCAGGATGTTTCTTTTTGAATTTCCCCAAAACCTGATCGGAGCGCTTGCGTTCCTATTCTACATAAAAATAAAAAAGCGTCCCCGGAAAAAATTCCGTGACGCTTATGTCGTTCATGTGGGCGGAGCCTGGGGAGCAGTCACTTTCAGCCGATTCATCTTTGCCGATGATCGCTGTTACGATTCGTCCCTGATTCGCCACGAATACGGGCACCGACTCCAGTCCGCGCTTCTGGGCCCCCTTTATCTGCCGGTGATCGGGATCCCTTCGCTGATCTGGGCGCTTCTGTTCAAAGGGTACCGTACCAGGCGGCAAAAGAACTACTTCGGGTTCTATACCGAAGCCTGGGCCGACAGGTTATCTAACAGAGATCTCGGATGAGATCCTCCATCACCTCGTCGCAGTAGTCCGACTGAGGCAGGCTTCGTTTCCGGAACAGCTTGTCCACCGTATCGAAGTATTCCTGCTTCGATTTGAATAACGGTGTAAATTCCTTCAATGCTGCCTTCGCTTTCTCCCCGTCGTTCAGCAACAGTTCTACAGCCATGGACGCCAGATACTTCGCTCCGAGAACATAAGCGATGTCCGGATCGGCAATCTTATAATCCGCCCCGTGGGCAGTTCCGGTGATCCCCCCAATGGAGGTTTCCAGCACCGGCATGAGCGAAGAGATATCTCCCCAGTCCGTGGAGCCGGTATCGTGGACGTCTTCCGCAAGCTCTCCTTCGCGGACCAGCGCGCGCCCCACTTCTCCGGCGATGGCACGAAGCCGTTCGTCGTAAGAGACCGGAAGATAGCCGGGCAGATCTTCGATTTCCACCTTCGCGCCCATGGCGGCGGCAGCGCCCGCCAGGGCTCGGTCCACCCGAATGCCCGCCGTGAGCATGTCCGTGAGCGTCTTCCCTCGTACAAAGGTCTCCAGGCGCACATCCCCGGGGATCACATTCACGATGTCGCCTCCCTTGGTGATGATGGGATGAACTCTGATATACTCCTCTTCCCGAAAGGTCTCACGGATGGCATTGATGGCCATCAGTCCCAGGTTTGCCGCATACAGGGCATTGATGCCTTTGTGGGGCGACGTGCCGGCATGGACCGGCTTTCCGATGTATTTGATGTTTTTTACGACGCATCCGTTCAGGGATTTGCCGATGATGATCTTCTTCTCCAGCCCGCCGGTGGAGTGGATCGATACACAGAGGTCCACATCGTCGAAAAATCCTTTTCGCAGAAGCTCCGGTTTTCCGCCCAAATATTTGATGGTCCCGTTCTCCCGGAGTCCCATCCGGTACGCGATCTCGATATACTCCTCCGCAGGAACAGCGATAAAATGCAGCTTTCCCGCAAGGTGCTCCAGAATGCCGCTATCGACGATCCCTTTCAATGCGCCCATCATGGCGGCCATTTGGGCGTTATGTCCACAGGCGTGAACGGCCCCGGTCTCCTTGTCGCAGTCGGGGTGCTCCCGGCAGATGATGGCGTCCAGCTCCGCAACCACAGCAACACCGGGACCTTCTTTCCCGGTATCCAACGTCACCTTGATCCCCGGATAGTCCTCCAGGCTGGTGTAGGATATCCCCCACGCTTGCAACTTTTCCTTGACGAATCCGGCGGTTTTGAACTCCTTGAAACCGGTCTCCGGTGTTCTGTAGATTGCTTCTCCGATGCCGATGATCTCATCTCTGTTCTTTTCGATGCGATCCACCAGAGATTTTTTCAGTGCCGTATGATCTTTCATGTGATCCTCCTTTCCACCTGTATCTGAATTGTATCCGATGGTCGGCCGCAATGCAATCTCAGAGGCAAAGGAATCTCTTCTCTTTCCGCGATTGCTTTTCCCTTTTCCCTTTGCTACACTTGTACTGTTTGAAACAACCACCCGATATTCC
>JAAYDG010000094.1 GCA_012729355.1 Clostridiales bacterium | reverse complement strand
TTCCGTGCGGACGCCCCGGGGCTCGCATTTCTGGTCCTGGTTGCGGCGATGTGGACCGTGGCGGGCATCTACGCGCTGCGATATAAAGATCATCTGGAAAACAACGGACGGTTTTTCGCCTTCTATTTGCTCACGTTGGTCATGCTTGTCGGATTGTCGTTTGCGGCGAATTACATGACCCTGTACCTGTTTTTCGAAATGATGACGCTCTTTTCGGTTCCCCTGGTGCTCCACGACGGTACGGCGGAGGCGGTGTCTGCGGCGAAGAAATATTTGTTCTACTCCATATTCGGAGCTACGCTGGGATTGCTGGGGTTCTTTTTTATCCACGCCTACGGCACGACGGGGGATTTCATGCCCGGCGGCGTGCTGGATGCCGGAAAGATCTCCGGAAACGAGGAAGTCGTAAGCGTTGTTGCTTTTCTGGCAGTGATGGGATTCGGCGCCAAAGCCGGACTGTTTCCGCTTCATGCCTGGCTGCCGGCAGCTCATCCGGTGGCGCCCTCTCCGGCCAGCGCCGTCTTATCCGGGGTCATTACCAAAGCCGGTGTCTTTTGTATCGTACGGGTGATCTATTATCAGTTCGGTGTCGGGTTTTTGCGCGGGACTTGGGTGCAGGAAGCCTGGATCTCCGTTGCCCTGCTCACGATTCTGATGGGCTCTTTGATGGCTTTTCGCGAAAAGCGGCTGAAGACGCGTCTGGCGTATTCCACGGTGAGTCAGCTTTCGTACATCCTTCTGGGCTTCTTTTTCCTGAACGAGATCGCTTTTGCCGGCGCCATGCTTCACGTGTTGTACCACAGTGTCCTGAAAGACGGATTGTTTCTGTCTGCGGGAAATATTTTATACCGGACGCGCCTGGAGCAGGTAGATGATTTAAAGGGCCTGGGTCGGCGGATGCCGTGGACTTTGGCTTGTTTTACGGTGTTTTCTCTGGGGCTGACGGGGATTCCGCCCTTTGCGGGATTTCTGAGCAAATGGGAGCTGGCGCAAGGTGCACTGCATTCGGGGCTTCTGCCGTATTCCTGGTTGGCGCCGGCAATTCTTCTGGTCAGCGCCGTTTTGACAGCCGGATATCTGTTTCCCATCGTTGTCCACGGATTTTTCCCCGGACGGGACGCCTGCGCCGAACGTGGGGATGTCGGCGAGGCGCCGGCTGTGATGCTCGGTGCGGTGTTGCTTTTGGCCGCAGCAGCTGTTTTGCTTGGTCTTTTCGGAAATTCCGTGTTGGCGTATTTTTTTGAAATAGCCGATACGGTATTTTGATAGGAGCGTTTCACGATGATGTCCGAACACTGGATCCCCATCGCAATATTTCTTCCTGTCGTCGGCGGTATTTTAATTCCTCTGATCGGCTTTTGCCGTGCAAGATCCCGGGAAATCTATCTGATGGCTGTGGTGCTGGCGACAAGCGTTCTGACGACGGGGCTCTTGGTGGCGCCGCCGGCGGACTCCGTATCCGTCGTGCGTATCACGAATACCATCGATGTGGCGTTTTATGTGGATGGTCTGGGATCGGTGTTCGGGGTTCTTGTGGCGTTTTTATGGCCGCTGGCTACACTGTATGCGTTTGAATACATGGCGGGCGAACGTCGTCAGAACGCTTTTTTCGCGTATTACACAATCACATACGGCTTGACGCTGGGCATTGCTTTTTCCGCTAATTTGATCACATTGTACCTCTTCTGCGAGTTGCTGACCCTGGTTACCTTGCCCCTGATCACCCACACCCGGACGAAGGCGGCTTATGTGGCCGGCGTCAAATACCTGGTATACTTTGTGGCAGGCGCGACGGCGGCATTTGTAGGCATCATCCTGTTCTATGTGAACGGAGGCGGTCTGGATTTCGTGCCCGGCGGACTGGCTGCCGGAACGGCGGTCCTGTCTCCGCAAGTGATCGGGGCTTCATTTTTGCTGATGTTTTTCGGGTTCGGCGCCAAGGCCGCCGTTTTTCCCGTTCAGGACTGGCTGCCCTCCGCCGGCGTGGCGCCTACGCCGGTCACGGCGCTCCTTCATGCGGTGGCTGTCGTCAAGTCCGGGGTCTTTGCCATTGCCCGGTTTACATACTACAGCTTCGGAACTGCGCCTCTGGAAGGGACGCCGGCGCAGAAGATCGCGCTGTCTTTTGCGATATTCACGATCACCTACGGCGCAATCATGGCCTGGAAAGAGGTCCATTTCAAGAGACGACTGGCTTACTCCACTCTGTCCAATCTTTCCTATATGATTTTCGGAATATTGCTCCTGACGCCCGCAGGGCTGGTGGCCGGACTGCTGCACATGCTGTTCCACGGGATCATGAAGATCACTCTGTTCTTTGTGGCGGGTGCCGTAGCCTGTCAGAGCGGTTTGCACTACGTGACGGACCTTCGGGGATACGGTCGGCGGATGCCCCGGACCTTTGCCGTGTTCACCGCGGCGTCCCTGTCCCTCATGGGGGTGGCTCCCTTCTGCGGCTTCATGAGCAAATGGTATCTCGCCCAGGCAGCTTTGGCCCACGGCGGGCGCTATGCCTATCTGGGCCTGGCCGCAATCCTGGTGGCGGCGGTCTTTACGGCCATCTATTTGCTGACTATTGTGATCCGTGCGTACTTCCCGGGGAAAAGCTGCGAGCCGGCGGGCCGGCCGGATGCCGGGGACCCGGGACGGTACATGCAGATCCCCCTGGGCATATTCGCTTTGGCAATGGTCCTGCTGTTCGTCTTTGCGATGCCGGTGGCCGAATGGATCCGCAGCGGAGTGGCCGGGACGTTTTTATAGAAACATTTCGAGAAAGGAGAAAAGCACGTGGAATACGCCTATCAGGATCTGATGCCTACATTCGCAGCCGGTCGGTTTCAGCTGCTTTACGGATCCGTTGCAACGGTCATGTGGGTCTGTGCGCTGCTGTTTTCGAGAGAATACATGCAGCACCGTTCCCGGACCGGACGTTTCCATGCGTTTATGATCCTTACCTATTGCGCTACGACAGGTGTTTTTCTGTCCGGAGACCTTTTGACGCTGTTCGTATGCTTCGAGGTCATGTCTTTCGCATCGTATGTTCTGGTGGTCCAGGAGGAGACGCCGGAAGCCCTGGATGCCGGATACCTTTATCTGGCCGTATCTGTGGCCGGCGGCATGATGCTGCTCATGGGACTGTTTCTTCTGCAGGATATGCTGGGAACGCTGGACTGGACCCGGTGGATGCCGGCGGCTGCCGCGGAAGGCGGCCGAAGCAGTCTTTACATCGCCGGCGGACTTGCGGCAGCGGGCTTCGGGGCGAAAGCGGGACTGTTCCCTCTGCACATCTGGCTCCCCAAAGCCCATCCGGCTGCGCCGGCGCCGGCTTCGGCCCTGCTGTCCGGCATTCTGACGAAAACCGGCATCTTCGGCCTCATCATCCTGTCGGTCTATTTGTTCGACGGGGATGCGGCCTGGGGAACCGCCTTGCTGATCCTCGGACTGGTGACCATGTTCCTGGGGGCGGTCCTGGCACTGTTTTCCGTGGACCTGAAGCGCACCTTGGCCTGTTCCTCCGTGTCCCAGATCGGATTCATTGTCCTGGGAATCGCCATGCTCTGCATCCTGGGCGATCACAACACCGTCGCCGCCCGGGGCGTCGTCCTCCACATGGTGAATCATTCGGCCGCCAAGCTCCTATTATTTCTGGCAGCCGGCGCCATCTACCTGAAGACGCATCAACTGGATTTGAACGGGATCCGGGGCTTTGGAAGAGGAAAGCCGCTGCTGGGATTCCTGTTCCTCGTCGGCGCGGCCTCTGTGGCCGGTCTGCCGTTCACGAGCGGCTACGTGAGCAAAACACTGCTCCACGAAACGATCGTGGAACGTCTGACCGCCGGCGGACTCACGGGAGGGCTCCGATTCTTCTTTTCGGCGACGGAGTGGATCTTTCTGCTGACCGGCGCCCTTACGGTGGCCTATATGACCAAACTGTTCGTCTGTATCTTCCTGGAGCGGAATACAGATGACCTTCGGCAGGCCGCTTTCCAACGGATCGGAGGATCCTTTGCGCAACTCGGAGGGCAGGTGGCCGTGGCTCTTCCCGCGCTCTTTTTGCTCGTGTCCGGTCTGATCCCCCACAGGACCTTGGATATTCTTGCAGACTACGCGCAGGACTTTCTGACGCTTCACCCCCCGGAACATGCCGTGCCGTACTATGCGCCGGCCAGTTTGTCCGGCGCCTTGATCTCCATGATCCTGGGTGCGTTGATTTATCGGGTCGCGGTCCGAAGATTCCTGATGCCTGTCGATGCGGGAGGATGCCGACGATATGCGGAGCGCTGGCCTGCGGGCCTGACGCTGGAGCGCTGTCTGTTCCGTCCTCTGCTCCGGGGGATCCTGTGGCTCGGACTGCGGATTTTCGGTGCGCTGTCCCGCAGCGGCGACAGCGCCTGCCGGATCCTGCTGTCTGTGGGCGGCTTTGCGGCCTTCGCACTGGATCGGTCCGTGGATCTGCTCATCACGACCATGGAAAACAATCTTTTTCGGCAGATCCATTCCGACGAAGAACGATTTTCTCCGCTGGAGTGGATGCGAAACCATCCCATGGCCGATTTCTGGAGACGTTCACAGGAGACGTTTGCAGCCTTTGCCGAAAGTTTGTCTTTCGGCCTTCTGGCCACCGTGATCGGCCTTTGCGCCGTATTGATCTATCTGCTATAATAGGTGCACTATGTTTGGTATTTTTTCGGGAACCATCGTCAACG
>JAAYDG010000093.1 GCA_012729355.1 Clostridiales bacterium | reverse complement strand
CGCATCCAGATACCGTAGTCGTCGTCTCCCGTAGTGCTGATCACGGAGGCCGGTGTCCCCAGCTTGATCAGGTTGACCGCTGTATCCACCACGTTTCCGGTGGGATATCGTCGGCCCAGTCGACGGTATTCATCGATGCAGTTGTCTCCGATGCATGCGATTCTCATTCCTTATCGCTCCTTACAGATTTTTGAAACGGAATTCTTTGTCGCCGTTTTCGTAGGGTGCGACGATATGACCGTTGCCGCGCACCAAATATTTATAAGTCGTCAGTCCGTCCAACCCCACGGGTCCCCGCGCATGGAGTTTTCCCGTCGATACGCCTACTTCCGCGCCGAATCCGTAGCGATATCCGTCAGCAAAACGGGTGGAGCAATTGTGCATCACCGATGCGGAATCCACGAGGGCAAAAAAGGTTTCGGCTGCGTCGGAGTCCTCCGTCAGGATTGCATCGGTGTGCCCCGAACCGTAACGGTTGATATGGGCAGCGGCTTCTTCCGTGGAAGAAACGATTTTGACCGACGCGATGCGATCGGCAAATTCAGTGCCGAAATCGTCTTCCGAAGCCGGCACGCAAGGGATGATCTGCGCAACAGCTTCGTCTCCCCGGATCTCCAGTGTCCGGTTGCCCAGTTCACGGATCAGTTCCGGCAGGAAAACAGATGCGATACGTTCGTGCACCAGGATGGTTTCGGCGGCATTGCAGACCACTACGTACTGCAGTTTTGAGTCCAGTACGACAGCGACAGCTTGCTTGATGTTTGCATGCTTGTCCACATAGACGTGGCAGATGCCGGAGGCATGACCCATGACAGGGATCTTTGTATGCTCCATGATGTAGGAAACGAACTCGTTGGACCCTCTCGGGATCAACAGATCAATGGATCCCTCGCACTCCAGCAATTCATCGATTTGGCTGCGGCTTTCCAGCAGCGTCAGAAAGTGCGGATCGATGCCGCATCCGCAGGCCGCTTCAAAGATCGTCCGGTACAGGATCCGATTGGTGCGCATTGCTTCGCTGCCGCCTTTCATCAGGGCACAGTTGCCGCTTTTCAGACAGAGTGCAGCGATCTGGACCAATGCATCGGGCCTGGATTCGAAAATAACGCCGATGACTCCGATCGGGCACGTGATCTTTTCAAGGGTCAAGGCCGTATCGAGTTCGCGCTTCAACAGCGTTTTGCCAAGGGGATCGGACATTCGGATCAGATCTTCGATTCCGTCCAGAACCGATCGGAGCTTCGACTCATCGAAACGCAGGCGTTTCAGGATCGGATCGGAGAGTCCGTGCTGTATCCCCAGGTCCATATCGGTTTGATTTTCCTGGAAGATAATGCTTCTGTTTTCCCAAAGTGCTTCTTTGACGGCTTCCAGCGCTCGATTGCGCTCCTGTTCCGTGGATCCCGCAAGGTTTACGGAATACCTTTTTATGTCCGCTGCTTGATCTTTAACATTTCTACTCATGAGTTCAGTTCCTCCTTCATCAGTGCCTCGACGGTCTTTCGGATCAGCATGCAAACGGATCGATACGCAATGGTTCCACTTTCTTTCAGCACGAGTCGACCACGGATAAAACCGCTTTCTGTTTGAAATTCAATTGTTGAGACAGGAATCGTTGTAAGATCCGCGAAGATCAGATCCTGCGCCTTTTCGCACAGGACGATCAACGAAAGCGCACCGTCTCTGGTATCGTATTCCAGTTGATAATTGCTGCCATAGATGGATGCCGGCATCAGTCCGGGCTCTGTTTTTGCAGTTGCCGTCAGTTTCATGCCCGAGAAGTACACCTTTTCCACATGTATATTCCTGACCTCTCCTTTGATCAGAAAACCTTGTTCCGCTGCGATTTGGTGATACGGCAGAAAAGAAAGAACATCGGCGATCCGGGCCAGTTGCTGCAGGTCGTCCCGGTTGTGTAAAAGCATGGTCATTTTATCATCGGGTGATTTAGATTGAACATAATTTCGATACAACGTTGCGGATTGGGCGCCATTGATCCGGTCTTCCCGAGTGTCGGACAATCCCAGGGCACATTCAACTGATTTCTGCTTCAGATTGGAAAGACGGGAAGCCTGCGGCCAGTACAACTTGAGCCAACGGTACAGATCAACGGATTGAAACATTTTTTGATTCGCATCGATCCCGTGTTTCCGGGCGCGCCGGTACAGAAAAGGCCAGTCGAAGGAGTCGCCGTTGTACGTGATGACGGCATCGAACCGATTCAGGGTTGAAATCGTCTGCCTCAGGATGGCCGGCTCCTGGCCGGGGTCCTCGGCAAAATACTGATACGTCTCCCTGTGATCGAACGAATAGATCCCGCCCATAGCGATTTGATCGTCGGAAGGAGAAAGGCCAGTTGTTTCAATGTCGAACACGGCAACGCGCAAGCCGCGGAGATAAGGATTGCTTTTCATGGGGTCATTTTACCACAGGAAAACAAAAAACAAAACAAGCCACAGGGGCGTGGCTTGTTTTGCTCAAAAGGGGTATTGGGATTAGAGATTAATGTGGATATCAGGGGGATAGCCACACTGTAATAGTAGCAAATGTCAAAATAAATTGCAAGGCGGAATGATAAAAAAAGCGATTTATTATCGAATTGACAGAATACATAGACAAGACGAGCCCGAACGAGTAAAATTAATGTGTATTTTCGAGTTGGGACACAGCTCGGATCTGAGATTTCACAGGAGGAGAAAATGAACGCAGACATCGCCAGAAGAGTGGAGGAAATCGCTCTTGACTTAGCAAGCACCCTCAGCGTGGTGGATACCCCGGGAGAGGTGGAAATCGCCGAAAAAGTGTATCGGATTTTTTCCGAAATGTCTTACTACAAAGCAAATCCGCAAAATTTGTTTTATGTGGACGTACCCAATGATCCGCTGAAAAGAAAAAGCGTGATCGCCATTCTGGAAGGTAAAAAGGCAAAGTCAGATAAAACCGTGCTGATGATCGGCCATACCGACAGCGTGGGAATATCGGATTACGGTAATTTGAAAGAATATGCGCATCAACCGCTCAAACTGACGGAGAAGTTCAGGGAGCTGGATTTGCCGCAGGCGGTGAAAGCAGATCTCGAATCCGGAGAATATCTGTTCGGCCGGGGACTGTTCGATATGAAATCCGGAGATGCCGTGATCATGGCGATCATGGAGATGATCTCGGAAGACATCGACCATTTCGAAGGGAATCTGGTGTTTGCGGCGGTCTGCGACGAAGAGGGCAATTCCGCGGGCATGCTCACTTGCGTGGGCGAATTCGGCCGCATCCGGGAAGAGAGAGGCTATGATTATCTCGCCTTGCTGGATGCTGATTACATCACGGAGGAATACGAGGGAGATCCCAACAAATATATTTATATCGGCACAGTGGGGAAAGTGATGCCGACCTTCTATGTCGTGGGGAAAGAGACCCACGTGGGCGAGTCCTTCAAAGGATTGGATCCCAATCAGATTGCAGCGGCCATCACTTCGAGAATCAATCTGAACCCGGAATTTTCGGATGTGGCGGACGGAGAAGTGACGCTTCCGCCGATTACGCTGAAGCAAAGAGATCTCAAGACGGAGTATTCCGTCCAGATCGCAAAGAGCGCTGTGGTCTTCTTCAACTATGCGACGCATTGCAGCACGCCGGAAGTCATCCTCCGGAAAATGATTCGGGCAGCGGAGGAGTGTTTCGAGGAAGTGACGGACACCCTGAATAACCGCTATCGTACATTTTGTGAAATGGCACACAGGGAATTCAAACCGCTTCCCTGGGTACCCCGGGTGATGTCCTTTGATCAACTGTGTGCTGCCGTTCGTAAAGAAGTAACGGGGCTGGACGAGAAAATCAAAGAAAAAGCCCGTGCGCTCATGCAGGAGGAGATGGATTCCAGAGACCGCAGCACAAGGATCGTGGCGTTTGTTCACGAAATGTGGTCGGACAAGAATCCCGTTGTGATCGTCTATTTTTCGCAGCCGTACTACCCTCATGTTTATGTGGAAGGGAAACGACCCAAGGAAAAGGCGCTTCTGGAGGCCGTGGAAACAGCGGTCCAGGACACAAAATCCGACTATCAACTGGGTTTTAAGAAATTCTTTCCTTATATTTCGGATCTCAGTTACGGTGCTGTTCCGGAAGAAGAAGGCGTCGTTGAGACATTTCAGGAAAACATGCCCGGATACGGTATCACATACGATCTTCCCTTTGAAGCGATCCGCGCGCTCAACCTGCCGGTCCTGGACATCGGCGCGTTCGGGAAGGATGCACACAAATTCACCGAACGGATCGAGAAGAAATATACATTCAACGTGGCTCCGGAGCTGCTGTATCGCACCATCAAGAACTTGTTAAAGTAAGAAGACAGTTCCACAAGGAACAATCATAAGGAGAAACGCATCAATCATGAAACAGACAATTGACAAATTATTTAAGAACGGTACGATCTACACCCTTGAAAACGAAGGAGACACTGTCGAAGCTTTGGCAGTAGCCAAAGGGAAGATCATCTTTACCGGTACGCTCGACGATGCCGAAAAGCAATACGAGCCCAAAGAAGTGATCGATCTGCAGGGGAAGGTCCTGCTTCCTTCGGTAGGAGACAGTCATCTTCATTTCTACGCATATTGCCAGACACTGACAACCGTGGATCTTGCGGGATGCACCACACGGAAAGAAGCGTTCGAACGTTTGAAAAAGAAGGCGGACGAGACGCCGAAAGGCATGTGGATCAAAGGTTCCAACTTTGATCAATCCAAGTGGAAAGACGTCGAAGACAAACTCCCAACCAACAAAGAATTGGATGAAGTGACCACCGACCATCCGCTGGTGATCAAACGTTGCTGCCTTCACGCTGTGGTGGCCAACACGAAGGCGCTGGAAGAAGCAAAAATCGGAAACGGATACGTGTTCGGACCCGGCGGCTTGGTGGAACTGAACGAAGACGGATCTCCCAACGGAATCTTCCGAGAGCAGGCGTCCAAGATTTTTGACGACATCGTTCCGGATCCTCTGCTGGACAAAGAGATCAAGGCAACGTTGATGTCTCAGGTCCTGAAAGAGGCGTCCGCTTTGGGTATCACCATGTTCCATACGTATGCTGCTGCGATTTGGAACTTCAGCGAGGACCTGGAGACCTATCGGGAGTTGGATAAAAAGGGCCTGCTTCCGGTGCGGATGAGCATCTGTCTGGATGAAATGTTCGAAAACCCCGAATTGACCGCAGAAGAAAAAAACGACCCTTACAGAAAAGTACAGTATGGCACGTTTAAAATTTTCACGGACGGATCTTTCGGTGCGCGCTCTGCCGCTTTGATGGAACCGTACAGCGACGATCCTTCGACAACGGGGATCATGGTCATCGAGCAGGACGAACTGAACGAAGTGACGTATCAAGCCTATGTGAGCGGCCTGCAACCCGCCACCCATTGCATCGGAGACCGCGGGCTGGAAGCATCGATCCAGGCCATCGAATACACATTGGAGCGATGCAAAAAAGAAGGATGGACCGATGGGGATATCGCTGATCGTCTGCCGTTCCGGCTGATTCACGTGCAGCTCTGCAGCGCCGATCAACTGGCGAGATTGAAGAAGCTCCCTGTGATCTTTGATATTCAGCCGGTGTTCCTCTGCACAGACCTGCATTGGATCGAACAGCGGCTCGGCAAAGAGCGCATGAAAGGTGCCTACACCTGGAAACGATATGTGGACGAAGGATTCATCTGTTGCGGAAGCTCAGACTGCCCGGTGGAAAGTTTCAACCCTTGGATCGGTATTTACGCTGCCGCCACACGACAGGATTTGGATGGTACCCCGGAGGGGGGTTGGTATCCGGAAGAGCTGGTATCGATTTACGAAGCCTACTGCATGTTTTCGAAGAACGTGCCGTATGCCAACGGGGAACAGGACTACATGGGCACTTTGGAAAAAGGAAAATTCGCAGACATGATCGTGATCGACAGAGATCTTTTCAAGCGCCCGGCAAACGATATTCTGAACGTCAAGGTGTTGAAAACCTATCTTGCCGGTGACGAAGTGTACAGCGCATAATCGTTGATTTCCATGGACTGCGGCGGGATTTTCGCGTCCTGCCGCAGTTCAGTTGAAGAGAGAGAAGTATGAAACAAACAATCGACACTTTATTTACAAACGGCAGGATCTATTCCCTGGAATCAGAAGGTGCTTTTTACGAAGCGCTGGGCGTCGACGGAGGGATTATCGTCTATACCGGATCGGCCGCAGAAGCAGAGGACCGGTTTGCGCCGCAGAAACGCATCGACCTTCAGGGGAGAACCATGCTGCCGGGTATGGGGGATTCCCATGTTCACTTTTACGCAACCTGTCAAGCCTTGACCACCGTGGATCTTCTTGGGTGCAAAACCAAGGCGGAAGCTGTCGAACGTCTGAGGAAGCGAGCGGAAGAGACGCCGGAAGGCACGTGGATCAAAGGATCCAATTTCGATCAGTCGAAGTGGACGGATACCGACGATCAACTCCCGACACGCCAGGATCTTGATCTGGCAAGCACCCGTCATCCCATCGTGATCAAGAGGATTTGCCTGCATGCTGCAGTGGGGAATACATTGGCAGTCCATACGGCAGGCATCCCCAAAGGTTATGCGTTCGGTACCGGTGGACTGGTGGAGCTGGAGGAGGACGGCACGCCGAACGGTGTTTTCAGAGAACAGGCTTCCAAGCTTTTCGACGACGTGATTCCGGACCCCTTGCTCGATCCGGACAATCGCCGTATCCTCATGAAAAAAGTGTTCGATCAGATTTCTTCCTATGGTGTCACCATGATGCACACGTATGCCGCGAAGATCTGGAATTTTGCGGAAAGCACACAAATTTACGAAGAATTGGACGAAGAAGGGCTATTGCCGGCCAGGATGAGCATTTGCCTGGATGAACCATTCGAACCCCAGACGCTTACCGAGGCGGAACGGAAAGACCCGTTCAGAAAAGTGCAGTACGGTTCCTTCAAGATCTTTGTGGACGGTTCGCTGGGGGCCCGCTCCGCAGCACTTTTCGAACCCTATACCGATGCGCCGGATACGAAGGGACTCTTCGTGATCGAACAATCCGATCTGAACGAAAAGACGTACCGGGCATATCAAAAAGGACTGCAGCCGGCTATTCACTGTATTGGGGATGCAGGAACGGATGCGGTGCTTCAGGCGATCGAATACACGTTAAACCGTTGCAGAGCCGAGGGAACGATACAAACCGAGTTGAACCAAAATCCGCCGTTTCGTCTGATTCACGCACAGCTGCTCAACGAGGATGTGATCAACAGGATGAAGGGGTTACCTTTGATTTTCGATCTTCAGCCGGTTTCGATGTGTACGGACATGCACTGGATGGAACAACGGGTAGGCAAGGAGCGCGCAAAATACGCCCATAGGATCGCCACACTGCGCGACATGGGATTTATCCTGACAGGCAGCTCAGACGCGCCGGTGGAGAGCATCAGTCCTTGGCCGGGCATCTATGCGGCAGCGACGAGACAGGATCTGGACGGCAGGCCCGAAGGTGGCTGGAATCCGGAAGAGAAGATCTCGTTGTACGAAGCAGTTTGCATGTTTTCCAAGAATATCCCCTATGCGATTTGTCAGGAGGATTTGACCGGCACACTGACCTGCGGAAAGTTCGCCGACATGATCGTGATCGACCGGGATGTGTTCGAACGCCCGGTCGAAGATGTGCTTCATGTCAAGGTGCTTAAAACGTACCTTGCCGGACAAGAAGTGTACTCAGTCTGAGCCGAACCGATGAGGAGCACTCGAATGAATCACGCACAATACGAACATCCCCTGATCAGCCGCTATGCAGGAAAAGAAATGATCCGTCTTTTTTCGGACGACATGAAATTTGCGACTTGGCGACAGCTGTGGACAGCGCTGGCCGAAGCGGAAATGGAACTCGGTTTGCCCATCCGTGCCGACCAAGTGGAAGAAATGCGTGCCCATATCAGCGACATCGATTATGAGGGGGCGAACAAAAGGGAACAAGAGATCCGCCACGACGTCATGGCCCACGTCTATGCGTTCGGGCTCCAATGCCCCAAAGCGAAACCCATCATCCATCTGGGGGCAACCAGCGCTTTTGTAGGAGACAACGCAGATTTGATCCTACAGAGACAGGCACTGCGGCTTGTTCGAATCGGACTGGTCCGGCTGATGGATCGACTCGCTGCTTTTGCGATGAAATACAAAGATGAACCTACGTTGGGTTATACTCACTTCCAGGCAGCGCAGTTGACAACGGTGGGGAAACGTGCCGCTCTGTGGCTTCAGGATTTTTACCTCGACTTTCTGGAGATCGATCGCCTGGAACATACTTTGCCGATGCGGGGAGCCAAAGGGACGACCGGAACACAGGCTTCTTTCCTCGAACTGTTTGAAGGAGACCGGGAAAAGGTCAAGAAGCTGGACGAAGCGGTGTGTGAAAAAATGGGATTCCGGCGCAGCATTCCGCTGGCCGGACAGACCTATACGCGAAAGTTGGACTTTTTTATCCTCTCTGCTTTATCGGGCATCGGGCAAAGCGTTTCCAAAATGACCAATGATCTTCGCTTGCTGGCGCATCTGAAAGAGATCGATGAGCCCTTTGAAGCGGCCCAGGTGGGATCTTCCGCCATGGCGTACAAACGGAACCCCATGCGGTCGGAACGAGCCGCTTCCATCGCCCGTTACGTGATGTGCCTTGCGGACAACGGGGCGCAGACTGCGGGGAGTCAATGGTTCGAGCGCACGCTGGACGATTCGGCCAACCGACGCATGGTCCTGCCGGAAGCATTTTTAGGCGTGGATGCCTGTTTGCGCCTGTGTACGAACATCGCCGGAGGATTGGTAGTCTATCCGAAGATGATCCGCCGCCACATCCGGGAGGAAATACCTTTCATGGCCACGGAGAATATTCTGATGGAAGCGGTGAAACGGGGAGGAGATCGGCAGGATCTACACGAAAAGATCCGCATCCTTTCGCAAAAGGCTGCTGCCCGCGTCAAGGAAGCGGGCGAGGAAAACCCCTTGTTTTCCTACATTGCCGAGGATCCCGCGTTCGGATTGGATGCCGGCAGTCTGGAAAAACTAATGGACCCGATGCGATATACCGGAAGAGCGGCGGAACAAACGGCGGATTTTATTCAAAACTACCTGAGTAAAATATTGGCCGACAATAAAAACGCATGGGACGAAACGGTCGAAGTGAACGTCTGAAGAAGCAGAAGGCAGGTCGGTTATGACATATGCAGCAGAATTGATCCGGGACAGCAGAAAAATCGTTGTCAAGATCGGAAGCAACACATTGTCCACCGAAAAGGGGCAAGTCAATTACAAGAGGCTCCACAACCTTGTGGAACAGCTCGTTTCATTCATGGATCAGGGGAAGCAGATCCTGATCGTCACTTCCGGAGCCGGAGTCTGCGGAACAGCAGCGATCAACAAATGGAAACGCAAGAGCGATATGAACTATAAGCAGGCTCTTTGCGCCATCGGCCAGGTGGAATTGATGATGGCGTATAAAGAGCTTTTTAAAGAGCACGGCCGGCACGTGGGACAGATGCTCTTGTGTAACGATGATTTCGGAAACCAAAGCCGGAACCTCCACATCAGAAACACATTGTTTACTCTGGTGGATGAAGGCGTCGTACCCATCATCAACGAAAACGACAGCGTTACGGTGGATGAGATCAAAATAGGGGATAACGATACGCTCAGTGCGTTGACAGCCAGCCTGTGGGGAGCTGATCTGCTCATCATTCTGTCCGATATCGACGGCGTGTATGATAAAAACCCGAAAGAATATCCCGACGCCGAACTGATCGAAGTGATTCGGGATATCGACCGGGCGACCGAAACGATCCAGATCGGCAAGAGCAACGACTTCGGTACCGGGGGGATCGCGACAAAACTCTCCGCTGCAAGGATCGTGAATAAAGTAGGGATCCCCATGGCTATCATGAACGGATTCAAAGAAGATATTTTAAAAGCTGTGCTGGACGGGAAGGAAAAGGCGACCGTATTCCTCCCTGAATAGTTCCCGCCGGAAAAAGGAGAAGTAATCATATGAAAATCGGATTGATCGGAACCGGAAACATGGGTGGCGCCATCCTGCGCGGATATACGAGCGCCCACCCCGGCGAATCGAAAAATTGCTATATTTACGACGTGAACCCAGAGGCATCGGAAAAGCTCCGCGCTTTGACGGGCGCTGCTTCTGTCTCTTCCGTGGAGGAGGTCGTCCGCAGCGCGGAACTGACGATCATTGCAGTAAAACCTTACCACTACGATAACGTACTTCCTCAGATCGCAGCTTGCGATCTGACAAAAAAGACGATCATGACCATTGCCGCGGGGATTACCATCGATCGTGTGCAAAAAGCACTGGGCAGCGATACACCGATCGTCAGGATCATGCCCAATACCCCTGCCGGTGTTCTTTCCGGAATGACTGCCGTATGGAAAAACGATAAAGTGGATGAGGATGTGTTCACTTCCGTTATGGAATTGTTATCTTCTTTCGGGAAAGCCATTGAAATCCACGATGAAGAGCAAGTCCATGCAGTGATCGGTGCGAGCGGAAGCAGTCCGGCCTATGCGTATATGTTCATCGATGCCATCGCCCGGGCCAGCGAAAAAGAGGGATTGCGCTACGAAGACGCCCTCGTTTTTGCGGCTCAGTCGGTGATGGGGGCGGCAAAAATGGTCATGGAAAGCGGATCGGATCCCACTGCGCTTCGCATTGCAGTCTGCTCCCCCAACGGAACGACGATCGAAGCGGTGCGCACCCTGCAGGCAAACGGCTTTGAGCGATGTGTGGAAGAGGGCGTCCACGCGGCAGCGGAGCGATCCCGGGAAATGAGTCGGGAATAGCATGACAGTAGAAGAAAAAACAATCGAATCGGAAATACTGTTCGAAGGACCGGTCTTTAAGGTGCGACGTCATTTGGTCACTGCAAAGGAAGGTCGCACCGCAAGAAGAGATATCGTGGAGCACAGCGGAGGGGTGGGCATCTGTGCGCTGACGCCGGACGATAAGCTCGTCATGATTCGACAGTATCGGAAAGCTGCGGAATGTGTCGTATGGGAAATTCCCGCAGGAAAAGCAGAAAACGGGGAAGACCCCGTTACTACGGCGAAGCGGGAATTGAAAGAGGAAACCGGGTACGAAGCAGTTGACTTTAAGCGGATCGCACGCTTTTACGGTACGATCGGTTACAACAACGAAGTGATCGAAATATTCCGGGCAGAAACAACGATCAAAGGAGACACCGATTTCGACGAAAACGAAGCGATCGACCTTTTTGAAATCGATTTGCCGACGTTGCTCCATATGGTGGATCGCGGGGAGATCGTGGATGCGAAGACGATCATCGGCATCCTGATGACCGCAAGGGAACTCGGTGTGTAAGTAGGAGGGAGACTATGGACTATCATCCGTTGTATATGGAATATCTCGCAAAAGAGAAATCCATGGCAGAAACCTCTTTGAATGCCTATTCCGGAGACTATAAGGAATTCGCTCATTACCTGAAGGAAAAGAAAAAAAAGGAAATACCGGAAGCGACCAATGCGGATGTGGTTGCCTATCTGCTGCACTTGAAAAGCGCGGGACGATCCGGGGCTACGATCAATCGGAAGCTTGCTTCTATTCGCTCTTTTTATCATTTTTTGATCCGGCAGGGTGAAATGACGGAAGATCCTACGCTGAATATCAAATCACCGAGACTGCCGCGCAAGAAAATTGAATTCCTTTCGATTCACGAAGTCGAACTGCTTCTCGAACAACCGGACGAAACACCGAAAGGCATCCGGGACCGCGCCTTGTTGGAGCTGATGTATGCTTCCGGGATGCGTGTGTCGGAGCTCGCTATGGCGAATCTTTCGGATTTGAATTTACGGATCGGTTTCATCACATGCACGGGAGAGCACGGAAAAGCCCGTGTGATTCCTGTCGGCCGGCCGGCCAGAGCTGCGCTTGAGAACTACGTGTACGAAGGCCGAAAGGTACTGCTGAGGAACAAGGAAGAGGATGACGCTTTGTTTCTCAATTATCTCGGAGAGCGAATCTCCCGCCAGGGCGTTTGGAAAATCATTAAAGAATATGCCGGCCGCGCCGGGCTCGATACAAAGCTTTCTCCCCAGATCCTGCGCAATTCCTTCGCAGCGCACATGATCCAAAACGGGGCAGACCTCAAATCACTTCAGGAATTGTTGGGACACGAGGACATAACAGCTACACAGATATTCATGTCGGTGAGCAAAAACAGGATTATGGACGTGTACGACAAGACCCATCCCAGGGCATAGCGGGAAATTCCCTTGATCGGACACTGAAAAACGCTTGCACCCCTGCGATCCGTATGGTATCATTCAACTTGCGTATTACGGACGGTCCTCTGATAGAGCAGATTTGAACGGTCAAATTCTGCGCCGGGATATCAAGAACGTCTAAGAGGAAAGGAGGATACGATCATGGATATTATAAAATCGATCGCACAGGACTATATCAAACCGGACATTCCCGCTTTTGATATCGGGGACACCGTCAAAGTCTACATCAAGATCAAAGAAGGAACGAGAGAAAGAATTCAGGTTTTCGAAGGTTTTGTTCTGAAGAGACAGAACGGCGGGTTGGGAGAAACGTTCACGGTAAGAAGGATCTCATCCGGCATCGGCGTCGAAAAAACGTTTCCGGTGCATTCGCCCAGAATCGATAAGATCGAAGTGGTCAAGAAAGGCGCTGTCAGAAGAGCCAAACTGAACTACATGAGAGAGCGGACCGGCAAGGCGGCAAAGATCAAGGTGAAGAAACAGAATTAATCAAAATCAGGAGAATCGGCAGGTTCTCCTGTTTTGTTCTGCACAGAAAGGAAGTCCTCAATGGAACGGATCAACTGGTACCCCGGGCATATGAAGAAAACAAGGGAATTGATCGCATCCAACTTGAAACTGGTGGATGTGGTCTGTGAACTTCTGGACGCCAGGATCCCGCTATCCAGCCGGAATCCGATCATCGGCGAGTTGATTGCCAACAAGAAAAAAATCATCGTGCTCAACAAGAGCGACCTTGCGGACCCGGCTGTCACGAAACTCTGGAAGAAGCACTTCCTGTCGGAAGCCGATGATGTGTTGATGATGAATTCCCTGAAAGGCAGCGGCATCAAAGAACTCATGAGAAGCCTGGAGCGGATCCGCGACAATCGAAACGAGGGGCAGGTTCGGAAGCGGCCGCTTCGGCTGATGATCGCAGGCGTCCCCAATGTAGGCAAATCGTCCCTGATCAATCGGCTGACCGGTAAAAAAGGAGCGAAAACCGGGAACAAGCCCGGAGTGACCCGGGGAAAGCAGTGGCTGAACCTGGGACCGGATATCCAGTTGCTGGACACCCCGGGTATTTTGTGGCCGAAATTCGAAGATCCGCAAACGGGACTGAATCTAGCCTTTTGCGGATCTGTAAAAGATGAAACGATGGATTTGAGCGATCTCGCTCTGGCATTGATCGCTGTATTGTCCGAAATGCACGCCCCGCTGCTCACGGATCGCTATCGGCTGGCCACCTTGGGCAGCACGCCCATCGAGACCATGGAGGCCATTGCAGAGAGCAGGGGGTACCTATTGAGCAGAGGCCGGATCGATTACGAGAGAACGGCAAGGACGGTGCTGGATGAATTTCGTTCCGGTATCCTCGGGAAGATCACGCTGGAATTCCCGGATACGGATCAGCATTGAGCTTCGGAAAGCGCGAGCAATTCTCCTGCGCTGACCCGGGCCTGTTCGGTGACCACCGTCCCGCTGAGCAACCGTGCGATCTCTTCGACACGTTCCTCGGGTCCCAGCGGCGTAACGGTGGTATGCGTGCTGATCTCATCGCTGATTTTTTCGATTCGATAGTGATGGTGTCCGAACGCTGCGATTTGAGGCAGATGTGTGATGCATACAACCTGATGGCTTTTTGCGATCTCACGTAATTTTTTCCCCACGATTCCGGCCGTGGCACCGCTGATGCCGCTGTCGATCTCATCGAAGATCATGGTGGGTATGCGGTCCAGATCTCCTATGATCCTCTTCATCGCCAGCATAATTCTCGAGAGTTCACCTCCGCTTGCGATCTTGGCAAGCGGTTTCGGAGATTCGCCTTTGTTGGCACTGATCAGGAATTCCACGCGATCGGTGCCTTTTGCCGTAAAAGCGCCTGTCTGTATATCCGTCACGAAGAGACCGTCTTTAAAATCCAATGCTTTCAATTCCGTCGTTATGGTTTCCGAGAGCAGTTTCCCGTAATGGATGCGGAGATCGTGCAGTCTGCACGAGGCAGCCCGGAGCTGCTCCGAGAATAAAGCTTTCTGTTTTTTTAATCTTTCGATCTCTTCGTCGGCGTGCTCGATTTTTTCCAGTTCTTTTTCCGCTTTTGCCTCATAAGCGAAAATGCTTTCCAGGCTTCCGCCATATTTTCGTTTCAGCTTTTCCAGGAGGTCCGATCGAGAGATTTTATCATCCAATTCATTCGGAGAAAAATTCATGGAATCTCTGTATTGCCGCAACGTATGACCGAGATCCTCCAAATTGTAATATGTATCGTTGAGAACGGCCGCGATTTCGCGAATCTGTTCCGAATACGCTTCGATTCCGCTGAATTCTCTGACCGTTTTGCCAAGAATCGTGGATATCGAAGATTCATCCGCATAAAGAGCATCATAAGAAGCAGTCAGTACTTCGTAGATCTTTTCACTGTTTTGCATCAGTCGTATTTCTTCTTCCAGCATTTCATCTTCGCCGGGCAGAATCGCCGTGGTACGGATCTCTTCCAGCTCATACCGCATCAGGTCCTTCTGGCGTTCACCGTCTGCAAGGCGTTTCTGCAGCTGATCCAGGGCGGAAGCGCTTTGTTCATACCCGCGGAAGAAATCTGCAGTCATTTGACGGACCGGCGCGATCTCTTCTTTTCCGTACAGGTCGAGTAATTCCAGATGATGATCGGTGTTTAAGAGAGATTGATGATCATATTGTCCGTGGATATCTGCAATGCACTTGCACAATTTATTTAAGAACGACAAAGGAACGATGCTCCCGTTCACCCGGCACATGTTTTTGCCGACTGCGCTGATCTGCCGCTGTAGGATCAGGGGACTTTCCTCGGCAATGCCGGCTTCTTCCAGAATGGATCCCAGCTCCATCCCTTCCTCATCCACCAACATCGTGACGGTGGCTTTTTCGCAGCCGGTCCGTACATAATCCGTATCCGCGCGGCTGCCCAGCGCCATGCTGATCGCTTCGATGATGATGGACTTTCCGGCACCGGTTTCTCCTGTAACGATATTGAGTCCCGGATGCAGATCCATGCTTAATTCTTTTATAATGGCGAAATCCTGTATGCTGATGTGCGTGATCATCCTGAACTCCTATGCAATGATTTCTTCAAAAGCCGCCATGACCTGTGAAACATTTTCTTTTTTGTCTACGATCACCAGCAGCGTGTTGTCTCCGGCCAGCGTTCCGACGATTTGAGGGTAATCCGATGTGTCGATCGCTTCCCCTGCAGCATTGGCGCAACCGCTGAGCGTTTTGACCACGATCAGGTTCTCTGCGGCGTCAACGCTCTGAATCGTTTCCTTGAGAATTTTCCGGAAACGGTCGCTCAACGGCGCCTCCATCTTCGCCGGAAGAGTGTAACAGCTTTGACCGCTTTCGGATGTCGTCTTGATAAGCTGCAGTTCCTTGATATCTCTGGAGACGGTGGCTTGCGTTACTTGAAAGCCGGTTTTTCTCAGGATTTCCGCCAATTTTTCCTGGGTGTCGATCTCCTGTGATTTGATGATTTCCAGAATTTTGTTTTGTCTTGCGTATCTCATCGCTTCCTCCTTGTACGTTTGGAACGTAAGACCGGTCGTATAATTATTCATATTTCATGATAAGTATAACACATTCCTAAATAATGACAGTTCATTTTCCCAAAGACACTATACTTTTTTTATGGTAAAATAATGGGAGTTATCCGGCGGAGGATACTTCAAACAAAAGGAAAGAAGGATGCGTATCATAGGAATCGATCCCGGCTATGCCATCATGGGCTACGGGATCATCGATCAAAGCGGAAACCGATTTGCCCCGGTGGCGTTCGGATGTGTTACGACGGACAAGACCCTGCCGATGCCCGATCGTCTGAAGCGTCTGTATGAAGGACTGACCGAAGTGATCGCGACACATCAGCCGGAAGAGGCCAGTATCGAACAGCTGTTTTTCAACACGAATACCACTACAGCAATCCAGGTCGGACAAGCCCGGGGCGTGGCGATATTGGCTTGTGCGAATTCAGGACTTTCCATCTTTGAATATACGCCGTTGCAGATCAAAACCAGCATTACAGGCTACGGGCGGGCGCAAAAGGATCAGATGCAGTCCATGATCAAAATGTTGCTGAATCTGACGCAGATCCCCAAGCCGGACGATGCTGCCGACGCGTTGGCCGCCGCTTTGTGCCACGGCTACTCCGGACAGGTCAAAAAATTGATATACCAAATGAAATAGGTGAAACGATGATCCACTATATCAAAGGGAGACTCATAGAATCTTTGCCCGGTCTTGCCATCCTGGAAAACAACGGGATCGGATACCAGCTGCACATTCCGGAGAATTCGGCGGCATATTTGGCGAAACCAGGAGAAGAGATGCGGTTTTATACCGCTATGATCGTTCGTGAGGATGACATCAGCCTGTATGGATTTACGGAAAGAGACTCGCTTTCCATGTTTCGGAAGCTCATGACGGTGAGCGGTGTGGGAGCCAAAGCGGCACTGGCCGTCTTGTCCGCCATGCCTCTGTCCGAACTGAGCCGCGCCATCGTATTCGAAGACGTGGCTGCGCTGACCCGGGCGAACGGGATCGGCAAAAAGACCGCACAGCGCATCGTGCTGGATTTGAAAGAGAAGATCGACGTGACGGAAACAGGTGTCAGCGCACCGGATACGGATGTTGCAGCAGGCAGCGCGAAGGAAGAAGCGATCCATGCACTGATTTACCTTGGATATACGAAAAGTGAAGCGATGACCGCCATGATCGGCATTACCGATCCGGATCTGACCGCCGAAGAATATATCAAAAAAGCCCTTGCACAAAAATAACCAGTCGGGAGAACTTCATGGATAACAATGAACGAATCGTCGGCCTCAGCATGCAGCCCGAAGAAGAAACGATGGAACGGACGCTTCGACCGAAGCGTTTTTCCGAGTACGTCGGGCAGCGATCGGTCACCGACAACCTGAAAATATATATCGAAGCATCCAAGATCCGCAAAGAACCGCTGGATCATGTGTTGTTTTACGGACCGCCCGGTCTGGGAAAGACGACTCTGGCGGGAATCATTGCCAACGAACTGGGTGTAGATATGCGGATCACCTCCGGTCCGGCCATCGAGCGCGCAGGAGACCTGGCAGCGATCCTGAGCAACCTGGGCGAAGGTGAAGTCCTGTTCATCGATGAGATCCATCGACTGAACCGCAGCGTGGAAGAGATCCTCTATTCGGCCATGGAGGACTTTGCCTTGGACATCGTTACGGGGAAAGGGCCCGCTGCTCATTCTCTCCGTCTGAACCTACCCCGTTTTACACTGATCGGTGCCACGACCCGGGCCGGAAGCCTGTCGGCACCCCTGCGGGACCGATTCGGCGTTGTGTGCAAATTCGACATGTACGAACCCGAAGAGTTGGCCGTGATCCTGCGGCGCTCGGCCGACATCCTTGGTGTGGGCATCGACGAGGTTTCGACCGACGAACTGGCCATTCGCTCCCGGGGAACGCCCCGGGTCGCCAATCGGTTGCTGAAACGGGTGCGGGACTTCTGTCAGGTCAAGGGATCGGGAAATATCGACAAAAGCATCACCCAGTCCACCTTGCGGTCGTTGGGCATTGACGAGTTGGGACTGGAAGAGCTGGATCGGACGATCCTGAGGTTGATCATCCAGAGCTTCGGCGGCGGACCGGTGGGGATCGATACGATCGCCGCTTCCGTCGGCGAAGAACGCATCACCATCGAAGATGTCTACGAACCTTATTTGATGCAGGCGGGACTGCTTCACCGTACGCAAAAGGGCCGGATGGTATCACAAACTGCCTATCATCACCTGGGCTTGGCGGTTCCCGGAGAGGAGCAGCTTCGATTATGATTTCTGTTTCCGGACATCAAAAACTGCTGGTCGCATTTCTGACTGCAACATGCTTCTTGATTTTG
>JAAYDG010000092.1 GCA_012729355.1 Clostridiales bacterium | reverse complement strand
TGTTCATTTCAAACGCAAAGGTATTTTACCATTGCCCATAGAGAATATCAAGAAAAAATAAAAGAATTCTTCTTTTTGAGCCGCATCAGCAGCAAGGCGATCAAGCCCAGGGAAACGACAGCTTTGACAGCAAATGAGATCGCATTGTACTCGGGCAGGTAAAAAGGCAGGACCGTATCGGCCGCCACCAGAAGAAGCGCCGCAACGCCCAAGGCGATCAGGTTTTTTCGCGCAAAAATCTTCTTCAAAGGCAAGTTCGGAAACAGCAGTTTCGCACCCAGGCCGAAGGCGCCCAGCAAAACCGCCGCGCCCAGAATCCAGGACACCACAAAAGCCAAAGCAGGGGAAAACAACCCCGCCCACAAGGCAGATGCCGCAGTCGCAAGAAAATTCCCGGCTCCCCAGAGCGGAAGAACCAGAAACAGGCGAACCGCTTGGGGAAGGCCCAGGATCCATGCCTTGATCCGTTCCGACAACCGGGACGCTTTCCTGTTTTCCGGAGTGGACTGCTCCGATTCCGTACTATCCGCATCATCCAGCTGAAGCACGATCGCCGGCGGATCGATGATGCCGGCCGGAGAGACCACGTCCGCAGCCGAAGGGATCATCGTGCCGACCACTAGGGCGACAGCAGCCAAAAGACCCACGGAGGCCGCAGCGACCTTCCGTTTCGTGCGCGATGGGTTCTCTTTTGATTTCTCTTCTTGATTCATGGCCAGATCATACCATATTTCCGCTGTTTATGCTATACTTTTCCCACAGTCCTTCCTTTGAAACCCGGCATACGATCGCCGGGAAAGCACATCAGAAAGGAGTTTTCCATGAAACCGCTCATAGGCATCACCTGCAATTATTCTCAACAGGATCTGGGCAGCGCGACGGGGATCGGCGTTCCGGGACAGCATTGGACACTGATCGCCACCGACTACGTCCATTCCGTGGAAAAAGCGGGGGGCATCCCCATGCTGCTTCCTTTTACGGAAGATACCCAAACCTTATTCGATCTGATCGAATACTGCGACGGCATCCTGATCACCGGAGGAGATGACGTGGCGCCTTTCCTGTACGGGGAAGACGTGTCCCATCGTACCGCACACCTTGAACCGGTACGGGACAAACAGGAATATCTTTTGATGAAACACCTGCTGGATCACTCCTCTGTTCCCTTGCTGGGCATCTGTCGGGGTTGCCAGATCCTCAACGTGGCTGCCGGAGGCACGCTCCATCAGGACTTGACGTCTCAGGAGAGGTATCACGTCCTGCTCAACGCCTCGCGGGATTCTTTCGCCCACCGGGTACTCCTCAAGAAAGGATCCGGACTGGAAGAGATCATCGGCAGCGACAGCCTGCTCACCAATTCCTACCACCATCAGGCCGTGAAAGACGCAGCGCCGGGATTTGACGTGACCGGGACAACTGCCGACGGCGTCATCGAAGCGATCGAAAAGAACGGAGATCGATTTGTACTGGGGGTCCAGTGGCATCCGGAAATGACCTGGAGCTGCCCCATCAACCAAAAGATCTTCCAGGCGTTTATCCGCAGATGCGAAAAACAGAGCGCCCTGTGACCTGCGTATCGCTTCCAAGGAGATCGATATGAGTCGGTGCGTGATCATCGGAGGAGCCGAAATCAGGGAGTACGACCTGGTCCGCAGTTATTTCAGGTCGGACGATCGGTATTACTATTGCGACAGCGGCCTGTTGCACAAGGAGGCACTGGGTGCGCCGCCGACACTGATCATCGGTGATTTTGACTCACATCCGAAACCCGATCTGCCGGTGGAAACCATCGTTCTGCCCTGTGAAAAAGACGATACCGACACCGTCTACGCTGTCCGCGAAGCCCTTTTCCGGGGAATGAACGAATTCCTCCTGATCGGCGTCACCGGACAGCGGCTGGATCACACGCTCGGGAACGTTTCCATCCTTCTGTGGCTGGATGCCCTGGACAAACAAGCCCTGATCGCAGACGATTATGGAGAAATGACCGTTGTATCCCGCCGTGCGGCGCTCATTCCGGACTCCTTCGCCTGGTTTTCCCTTTTGAACATCAGCGGAACCGCCGCCGGGATCACGGTGCGCAACGCCAAATATCCTTTGGAAAATGCCACCATCGACTGCGAATACCAGTACGGGATCAGCAACGAGGTGTTGCCGGGCAAAACCGCCGAAGTGTCCGTTGGAGAAGGCCGGCTGCTGCTGATCAAAATCAGGAAATGACGGATGCAAAGCAGCAGCCGAAACCGTTTTCTTACGCTTAGAATCCCAAATATTTCTTGGCCAGCGAAACCTGCATTTCCACAACATCGGGCAGCACATCTTCGTCGATGTTGAACCGGGCATTATGATGCTCGAAGTTCGTCCCCTTCTTTTCGTCGGCCACACCGAAGAAATAGAAGGCGCCGGGCACTCTGCGGGTAAATTCCGCAAAATCCTCTCCGATCATCACGCCGACTTCCTTTGTGATGACGTTGTCTTTCCCCAGCACTTCGGCACCGGTCTCCCGGATCATCTCGGCCATCTTTTCGTCGTTGTCCAGCAGTGTATTGCCGCACTTGAACTCCAGTTCATAGGTGCAGCGATAGGTTTTGCACACGCCGTCGATCATCTCGCGCAAGCGGTTGCGGACTTTTTCGTCATCGTTGTGCAGACAGCGCACGGATCCCTCCATGACACAGGTGTCCGGAATCACGATGTTGTACTGTCCGGCCTGAAACTTGCCCACGGTGACGGTGGTGGGGTGCAGGGAGTTGTTCTCCAATGTGTGGAACGCCTGAAACGCCTCCCATACGTGTACCGCACAATCGATCGGATTGATACAGGTGTGGGGAGCGCCGCCGTGGCCGCCCTTTCCGGTGATCGTCAGTTTGAAGTAATAGCTGGAGGCCATGATCGGCCCCGGAATGATTCCGATGCTGCCTGAGGGAAGATAAGACCATAGGTGCATCCCCAGAATGGCGTCGGGGGTGGGATTTTCCAGCGCGCCGGCCCGGATCATGTCTTCTGCGCCGGCATCCTCTTCGTTGGTCTGGAACAGAAATACGACGGTTCCCGGAATCTCGTCTCTGTGCGCTGTGAGGATCTTGGCCACGATCAGCATCACGGACATGTGTCCGTCGTGACCGCAGGCGTGCATCACGCCGGGATTTTCCGATCGGAACGGCAGTCCCGTCATTTCTTCCACGGGCAACGCATCGATGTCCGAGCGCAGCGTCAGGGTCTTTCCCGGTTTTCCGCCCTTCAGGACACCGATCACCCCGGTCTCCAGGCATCGTCTGACATCCAGTCCCAACCCCTTCAGATAGTCTTCGATGACCTGTGCTGTACGGAACTCCCGAGTCCCGATTTCCGGATGACGGTGGAAATCCCGTCGCAGTTCGATCAATTCAGGCTGCAGCGCAGCGATTTCTTTTTTCAAGTCCATGTCATCTCTCCTTTTGGTGCGTGCTGATTTACTACAATAATAGGGCCTGGCATGATAGGATGTCAAGTCCTGCGCCCCGCGCGAACCCGTGGCAAGCCTGCTCCCTGTTTTTTTCAAGACATGTTATAATGAAGCCGGGAGGTATGACAGATGCTGCATATTTATTACGGGAGAGACTGTCTGGACAGAGAAGCTTTTCTGTTCGAACGGATCAACGAACGCCTCGAAATCATCCGGCAAAATGGATCCCAAGGGAAACGCATTTTGCTTGTCGTACCCGCTCAATATACTTTGAAAGCGGAAGAAGCTGCCTTTTCCCACCTGCGCAAAGAAGGATTTCTGGACCTTCAGATCATGTCGGGCAACCGGCTTCGGCATCAAATCCTTCACGAGACCGGAAAACCCAACCGGGTGACGGTCAATGCACTGGGCAGAACACTCCTGCTGCGATCCTGCGTCCGTCGATCCGGCACCAAACTGGAAGCGTTTCAAAAGATCGCCGATTCTCCGGATTTTCTCTCCATGACCGGTGCGTTGATCGCCCGCATGAAACAAAACGGACTGGATCCGGAGGCGCTCGGAGAAATCATCCAACGAACGGATCCGACCGGCATCATGCGCGGAAAATTGTCGGATATACAGCGGATCTATCGCGAGTACCAGTCTGCATTGGAAGGCAAATGGATGGACTCGGAAGACCTGTTGCCGGAAGTGAGCAGGAAAGTGTCCGGATCGGAGATGATCCGCACCTCGGAAATCTGGTACTACGACTTTTATTCCCACACGCCCCGCGAGATCGATTTTATGGGTGAACTGATGCTGCAGGCAGCCGGGCTGAGCGTGATCCTGGTCGGCAGCGCACCCGAAGACCCGGACGCGGCGCTGTTCGAACCGGCCGACCGGACCCAAAAGGCGCTGTTGGATCGAGCGGAGGCGCTGGGCGTACCCCATCATAGGGAGCAGATCCCGGATCGCTTTCTCCGCACCGACCGGCCGGACCGCCTGCGATCGATTGAAAAACAGCTCTTTGCATTGCCCGGACTGCCTGCGCCGGAAGACAAGACCGACGTGTCCTTTGCCCTCATTCGCGCCGGAAATCCGTACATGGAAAGTCAGACCATTGCAGCCGAGATCCTGAAGCTCTGCAAAGAACAGGGGTATGCGCCCGAAGAGATCGCTGTCCTGACCAACGACATCTCCGGGCGCGGAATGATCCTGCGCAGGATGTTTACGCTCTACGGCATCCCCTGCTTTTTGGACGAAAAGCGGACCGTGCTCCACACCCCTCTCATCCGGGCCATTGCCTCTCTTCTGAATGTGGCCGCCGATGACCGGCTCTCCGGCGATGTGCTGGATTTTCTGAAAACCGGACTGGTGGAGCCGGAAGACGGATCCGAAGAAGCGCATTTTGCCGATACGGAAGAATTCGAAAACTATCTGATTCAGTACCACATCCGGGGCGATCGGTTCAGCAAACCTTTCGTGTACGGCGCCGCCGTTTTCGGAGAAGAAGGACTCCGAAAACTCGAGCAGACGAGAGCCCGTCTCGACGGGCTGCTGACGCCGTTCCTGCAGGCGCTGGATGCCGCAGTCACGATCCGGGAAAAGAGCAGCGTACTCTACCGGTTCCTCTCCGAAGAATTGCACATGGAAGAACCGCTCCAAAGAAAGGCGCTCCATCTGGATGAAATCGGCCTGTCCGATGCGGCGCAGGAAACCCGGCAAATGTGGAATCTCTTCGTGGATTTGCTGGACCAGGTCGTGGAACTTACGGGAGAGCAACAGGTCGATACGGTCGAATTCCGGGATATTCTCACGTCTTCCTTTGCCGATTTGAAAGTCGGCCTGCTCCCCCAGGCCGCCCACAGCGTCCTCATCGGCACCGTGGGCCGGTCCCGTCTGTCAAAAATGAAAGCCCTCTTCATCACAGGCGTCAATGACGGGATCCTGCCCTCCGAAGGAAACCGGGACGGAATCCTGACGGATCGGGAACTGCAGATCCTGGAAGACATGGGCTGCTCCCTCTCCAAGAGCAGTGAGATCCTCAGCCGGGAAGAACAGCTTGTGATTTATCAGGCGTTCACGAAACCCTCCGAGAGACTCTTCGTCAGTTATTCCACGGCAGACATCGAAGGGAACGAGATCCGTCCGTCCCCTTTGATCACACAGCTCCGCAGACTTTTTCCGGACCTTCCGCTACAACCTGACATAGCCCACCCGGATCGAGAAGCGGACCTGTACCGTGCGCCGATGCCCGCAGCCCTTCATCTGACTTCCGCTCTGCAAAGGTATCTCTCCGGAGAAGACCGCACGCTTTCTCAGACGGTACGCAGCGTCTACGATTTCTTTCTGGAACATGCCCCGGAGACGGCTGCCGCGATTCGGGACGGTCTGTTCTTCTCCGTTGCAGCCGACGCTCTGCCCGATACCGTCACCGGCGAACTCTATCGATACGATGCGGGCGGTGATCAGGTGGCGTTCAGTCCGACCCGTCTGGAGCAGTTTGCCCGATGCCCCTTTATGCATTACGTCTCCTATGGACTTCGCCCCCGGTCCGGGGAACGCTTCGAAATCACCGGCAAAGAGATCGGAGATGTGTATCACGAGTGTCTGATGCGCCTGACCCGGGAACTGCTGGAGGAAACAGAAGACAAAGGTGTTTTCGTCACCCATCCGGATTCGCCCTGGATGCGCATCACCCGGGAAGAATGCGATGCGCGGGTGCTGCGCATCCTCGATTCCGTTCGCCTGGAAATCTTCGAAGGGCTGCTGAAATCCGGCAAGGCCCAGGACCACCAGACGGAGCGGATGTCCCAGGTGATCCGGACCTTCATTTGGCAGATGGTCCGCCATATCCAAAAGGGGCATATCCAAAAGATTTTCTCCGAAGTCGGCTTCGGGCGCCACCGAACCATCCCGCCCCTGAAGATCCCGCTGGGAGATCAGACCGTCCTGATCGAAGGAAAAATCGACCGGGTCGATCTTCTGCGGACCGATCCGGACCGCCTGCATGTAAAAGTGATCGACTACAAATCCGGCCGGGCAGACTTCGACAGAGAACTGATCCTTCGCGGACTCCACCTGCAACTGATGGTCTATCTGGAAAGCGCCCTTCAACTGGAAGCGGACGCAGAGCCTGCCGGCGTATTCTACTGCCGAATCGAAGATCCCCGGATAGAGGTTTCAACCGAGACCCTGACGGAAGACAGCCTGCCGGAGCATATCCTTCGGGCATTGGAAAAACGCTACAGAATGGATGGATTGTTCATCGATGACGATTCGATCATTGAGAGCATGGATGATTCCCTGGAAGACGGAGATCGATCCAGCGTTATCCCCGTAAACAGAAAAAAAACGGCATACGATTCGACTCGCGCCGTTTCAAGAGAAGACTTTGAGATATTCCGCAACGATTTCAGGCGGGAACTGGGTGAACTCTGCAGAAGGCTGATAGACGGCACGACCGACATTCGGCCCCGAAAACTGGGCAGGGACCGAACCGCCTGCACCTACTGCGAATACCGGAGCATCTGTTTCTTCGATACCGATTTCCCCGAATGCCGCTATTCCTGATCCAGCCTGCGGAAGTAATCGCCGATGATTTGGTAGCTGCTTTTTGCCCGCTCCCGATACACCGGTTCTTCCCATCCCGGCCAGCGAAAGACGGCCAGGTTCAGCGGGTCATCCACACCGGCCCGGCCCAGGATGAGGTGCCCTTCCGAATCGGTGAGCAGCGCGCTCACGACCAATCCTTCCGAGACAGTGGTACTCAACTCGTCCCGGAGCGGAGCGTGCACCGTGCCGGGGTCGTCCAGCACCGTCATCGTGGAGGGGTCGCTGAAATGAAGCCGGCTCCAGGGCAGACGAAGCGTAACCGTCTCTTCCCGAATATCCCAATGATAGTACGTATTGTTGTCCGGCGATCCGAAGCGCAGCACGCTCAAGTCGTCGTAGACGGCCGGAACGAAAGTGCCGCCTTTCGTCACCCGCTCCTTGTTGATCAGCAGGGACATGCGTTCGAAAATTCCCTGATTCGACGGATAGGAACGATGCAGCCCCTCGGTGAAATCGTATCCGGGATGCACGAGAAGGGATGCATCGGTTTCACTCCGGATCTCCACCAGAAATTCCAGACCCGAAGGCGCATCCTGTGCAAGGGATGCGCCGTATTTCATTTCTCCGTGATCTCTGCCGTAAGTGTCCAATCCGATGATCAGCATCTCCTCTTCCAGGTCCAAAGGCCTTGCCAGTCGGATCCGCACATGAAGAAATGCTTCGTCCGCCGCGAGTTCCATCTGTCGGATGGCGTCGCGACCCGTAACGGAAAAAGGTTCGGACCGGATCCCGGCAGGCTCCATGGCAAGAATCCCGTAATTTTGCTCCGGGTCGACGGCACTGTACCACAGCGGATTTCGTTCGAAGGGAATCATGTACGGCTCCGTGGTCCAGGTTTTCTTGGCCCACTCGTCGCTCCACTCGAAAATCAGTCCTCCGGCATAACCCTCCCGCCGGATGGCCTTCATCATCCGTACAACGCCCTGTCCCTGCACTTCCTCTGTCATGCCTCCGTGATGATACCCGTCCGGGCTGTAGTGGGCATTGCCCATGCCCGTGGCCAGCCCGAATTCCGCCACCAGGGCCGGATACCGGGTATGGCCCGCCATGAATTCCTGCAGATACCCGCCGTAGCGAAGTCTGCCTTCCTCATCGCTGTAGGCATCGTACGCCGCCTCGTTGTTCATGAAATCCGGATAATTCGGATAGATGTGGTATGCGCCGAAGAATCCGGCTTCCAGGCTGTCTTTCACTGAAATATGATTGATGTCCACCACGGTTTTGTCGTTGTATTCCAGATTTTTATCGCCGGCAGCATTCCATTCGGAATCGTGCTCCACAGGATCCAGCGTAGGCCAGCTGACAATGCCCACAGGATGCTGCCACCCGTAGGTCTGCGTTTCGTAGGCTGCTACGTAGTCGCAATTCATGGCCAGCCAGGTCTCTGTAGGAGAGGCTTCCGGCTCCGTAAAAAGGTATTCTCCCCGGAACGCGTATCCCGGATTGCGCTCGTCCGTGCGGATCACTTCCTCCGGTTCCAGTTCCCGGCCGACCAGATATCCGGCGATGTAAGGGGAAATATCGCTGGTGTACAGCCCATAGGCGCGAAAATCTCTTTCCGGAATCACGGCCCGGCCGTGCATGGCATCGATCACATGACGGATCTCCTGTTTGTATTCTTCCTCGTACTCCGG
>JAAYDG010000013.1 GCA_012729355.1 Clostridiales bacterium | reverse complement strand
TGATCATCCTGCGAGAGCGGATCCGCTTCAAGTCGAACTTCCGGATCCCCTGCAGTCCGACTTCTTCTTCCACCGTAAACAGCAGCTCCAATTCCGGATGGGGGATGTCTTGGGCATCTGCCAGAGCCAGCATGGTCGCAAGTCCCACAGCATTGTCGGCGCCCAGTGTCGTACCCTCTGCGCAAATCCTGTCGCCTTTGATGACCATTCGGATGGGTTCTTTTTCGAAGTCAAAATCCACATCCGCCTCTTTGGCGCAGACGATATCCATGTGGGCCTGGAACAGAACGGGCGGTTCCTGCTCGTAGCCTTCCGTAGCCGGAACCGTCATCAATACGTTTCCGGCAGCATCCACATCCCAAGACAGCTCCCGCTCATCGGCAAATTGTCTCAGGAAATCGATCATTCCCTGCTCGTTCCCCGAGCCTCTGGGGATCTTGCTGACGACCTCAAACCAATGAAAAAATTCCGTAGGCTTAAGGTCTGATAATATCTCATTCTTCATTCTATACCTCCGTGGTCACGATGGTTTGACAGACGGTACATTCTTCCGCCTCAGCCCCTCGGCTGTGCCAGGGGCAAAAAAACTGGTTTTCGATCCCGAAAGATGCAATAATAACGAAATCCGCACTCCCTGAGGATCTCCGATGCCTCGACGAAGGCTCCGCCGATCCAATCGGGCTGATGGGCATCCGAACCGAACGTGATGATCTCCCCGCCCAACTCCCGATAGCGCTTGAGGACCGATGTATCCGGACTGGGTTGTCCCATGCCGCGATACAAGGTCTTGGTGTTGCACTCGATGCCTTTGCCTTTCCGAATCACAGTCAGCAGGATCTCGTCCAAAAGATCGGCGTAGGTCCGGTACGAAAAGTACCGGTTTTTCGAAGGCAGATCTCTCAGGACAAAATCCAGATGCCCCACGACGTCGTAGGCGTCCGTGGCGGCAAGGTTGTCCAGCTCGGTTTGAAAATAGGCGCGGCAGGCGTCTTCTTCGGTGCAGTCTCTGTACAGGGCAGGATCTTCCGTGTCCCGGCCATTGAAGAAGTGGGTGGATCCGATCACAAAGTCAAAAGGATAGGCTGCCACGTATCGGTCCAACCTTTTGCCCAGGGGGACCTGCAGTCCCAGCTCGATTCCGATCAGAACTTCGATCCGGCCCTCGTATTTCTCCCTGACCTCCCGAAGAACACTGAGATATCCTTCCGTGTCTCCGGTCTCTGACAGCAGATAAATGCTGTGCCAGGGCGGATAATCATAGTCCTGGTGATCTGAAATGGCGATGTGTTTCATCCCCAGGCTCAAGGCTTTCCTGACTTGAGTCTCCACCGGAGCGGTCGAGTCGCTGGAGAAACAGGTGTGGACATGCATGTCTGTGATCACGATGGTGTTTCTTCCTTTTCTGGTTCTAGGGAATTGCCGGACTTGGGAATCACGATGGACACTTTCGTCCCGATATCCTGGCGGCTCAGCACCTCCATATGCCCTCCGTGGCGCTCTGCGATCCAACGGGCGATGGACAGCCCCAAACCGGTTCCGCCGGTGCTCTTGGCCCGGGATTCGTCTGCTCGATAAAACCGATCGAACACCTTTGCCACTGCTTCCGGCGGAATCCCGATCCCTTCGTCCCGCACGGTCAGCGAAACCTCCTCTTTCCTTTCCGAGATCGACAGCGTGATCCGCCCGCCGGCATGGCTGTATTTGATGGCGTTGTCGATCAGGATCCGCAGCGCCTGCTTGATCAGGCCTTTGTCGGCGCGGATCGACGCGCGTTGCACATCGGAGGCAAATTCGTGGCCGGTGTCGATCATCTGGGTCTCCCGGAGCACTTCTTCCGCAAGCAGCGACAAGTCGAAGGTTTCGGGCTGCAGATGCATCGTGTTGCTGTCTCCCCGGGCAAGAAACAACAGTTGTTCCACGAGTCCTTTCATGTTTGCCGCTTCTTCCTTGATTGCCCGGATGCTTTCCTCCAGCGTCTTCTCGTCCTTCTTTCCCCAGCGATCCAGCAGATTGGCATATCCTTCGATCACAGCGATGGGTGTGCGCAGTTCGTGGGAAGCATCGGATACGAAACGGATCTGAGACCGATAGGAATCGTTGATGCGATCCAGCATTCCGTTGATCGCCGATGCCAGCCCCCGCAGTTCGCTTTCTGTTTCGTCTACGGAAATGCGGGTGTCGAGCTTTGCTGCATTGATGGAATCCAGTTTGTCCGCCAGATCTTCCATTTTTTCCACATCGAGATCCGATCCCGGCATATTGAGCGTCCGGGCCGTCTCTGCCAGGGCGACGATGGGCTGAAGGTTCTTGCGGATCAGATGTGCGCCTGAGAAAATCGACCCGAGCAACAAAAACGCCTGCAGGAGAAACAGGGCGCACAGCACCTGTTTCAACGCTGCGATCCAAGGCCCCACATCGGTTTCGATCCGGTACGTTCGATTGTCCGAAATAAATTCGTATTCAAAAACGAGATGCTCGGCACGTTGGGGAAAGGGTAGCGTCTCCTCCGCATCGAATCGATAGTTTCTCGCCCCGCTCCGGGTTTCTTCGGGAACAAAGGGATGGAATCCTTCGGGCAGAACGAATCCCTCGGGCTTTCTCAGCAATTCTTCGATGCGATATCCGTCGATCTCCGCCCATCGGTCACTCCGCCGGGCGGGTAGGCCGTATTCGTTGATGGTCCGTACGGTTTTCGCCAGGGTTCTTTCGGCGTCGAGCAGCAGCACGGTGCCGAAGGCGAGGCACAAAAAAAGATCCAGTACGATAAAAATGCCCACCATGCGGAAAAACAAATGGGTGTTCAATTTATATACGAGAGAAGATTTCGTTTTCTTTCCTCTCGGCTCCTGCTTTTTGCTCTGACGGTGCTTATTCATCTTTGATCACATAGCCCACGCCCCTGACAGTATGGATCAGCTTGATATCGAATACATCATCGATTTTTGCCCGCAGAAAACGAATATAGACATCCACGGTATTGGTGCCGCCGTCAAACTCGTACGCCCATACGTTGTCCAGCAGCATCTCCCGGGATAAGACCAGCCCCTTGTTTTTGAGCAGGTAGCGGAGCAGATCGAATTCGCGCTTCGTCAGTTCCACCGGAACGTCCCCCACGCAAACCGTATGCCTGCGCGCATCCAGCGTCAGGCCGGAAGCCGTCAACACATCGGCCGCTTCCTTTTGCACAGTCTGTTTTCTGAGGCACATGCGGATCCTCGCCAGCAATTCTTCGATTGCGAACGGTTTCGTCAGATAATCATCGGCGCCTCCGTCCAGACCGGAGACCTTGTCTTCCACGCTGTCCCGGGCCGTCAACAGGATGACAGGAATGAAGGACGTGCGTCGAATACGGCGCAAGACCTCCATTCCGCTGATCCGGGGCAGCATGATATCCAGCAGGATCAAATCGAACCCGCCGGATTGGGCAAGCTCCAATCCGGCTCTGCCGTCGAACGCTTTCGTCACTTCGTAGCCCTCGTAGGCAAGTTCCAATTCCACGAAGCGCGCCAGCTTCTCTTCATCTTCGATCAACAGTATTTTTGAACCCATACCCCATCCGTTTCACGTTATTCTTTTGCGCTGTCCTGATTTTCCATCACAGACCGCTTGATATTTTCTGCGGTTTTCGCCGCTGCGTCCATGGCATTGTTGACGGAGTCTTTCCCGAAATCGGGACCCGTAAAGACGTACCGGTATCCGCAGAAGAGCCCGATCACCAGCAGGGGCACCGTGACCCAGAAGAAGAGCAGCGTCAGGATCACCAAGATCGTGATGGAGATCGTCGTCTTGACTTCGCCGTCTTTCATCACCTGGATGCCGTTGATGTTCCCTCTGTGAATGAGCTGTCCGCAGAATGCGACAAACCGTCTGAACGGACCGTCCTCTCCTGCTCTGCGCGAATGTCCGTGGCCTTTGCGCTCCTTCGTCGATGCCGGTTCTCCGGTCTCGTCGTTCTTTTGGCTGCTGTAATAACCGCCGCCCGGAGGGGGCGCCACGCTTCCTTTTTTCTCCAGCCGGATCAACGCTTCCAGAATGTCTCCGTTCGCTTCCTCCAGCGCAGCTCTGGCTTCGTCGTAGCTGACGTTTGCTCTGTCACGAAGCTTTTCTACCTGTTCCAATGTAATCATTTTCAATACCTCCTTGATTGACTGTGTGATGGATGATGGTGACAGCATACCAATCAAGGATGAAAGCACCCTTTGGATAAGATTAAACTAGGATTAAAATATCAAATCGGCTCTCCCCGCACACCTTCCTGCAGGAAGGCTTTGTGCCTATGATTCTATCATAAACATAAAAATACCCAACAGGATTCCGCCCAAAAATGCCCAATAAGAGTGCTTGCCTTCGTATTCTCTGGCTTCCGGCAACAAATGGGATGCCGAAAGATAGATCAGGACTCCCACCACAAAGCCCAGGGCCATCCCCAGGAGGG
>JAAYDG010000012.1 GCA_012729355.1 Clostridiales bacterium | reverse complement strand
CTCCGGATAGATGGGCAGCGATCAGCGGTTGTCCGAAGTCGATGGTGGTCCCTACCGCTCCGGCTTTGAAATGTCCTTCCTGATGACTGGTTTCGTACAACGGGACACGCAAAGCGTCGGAAAGAATATTTGCCGATGATACACCGGCGCCGAACACAGGCATATAAGAACCCGCTACAGGTCTTGGCGTGCTGCTGACACAGACCGCTCGGATCCTGTCACCATACCCTTTCAAAGGTTCGCGCAGGACATAAGGTATATTCTTCCAGTGCTGGAACAGTGCATCGGACTGACGAAGACCCTTTTTGCCGGGCGGTATTTGAAGCTGAATGCGTTGATCGCAGAGGATCTCTCCATCCCGGACAAGTGCGGCAGAAGTGGTGTAATTGCTTGTATCCAGTCCAAGAATGCACATTTAGAGACCCTTGCGGGAGAGCTTTCCCAAAATGCCGTTGACGAATTTCCCGGAATGTTCACCGCCGAACTTTTTGGCCAGATCCACTGCTTCGTTGATCGACGTTGCCTGGGGCACGTCCGGTTCGTTCAAGAACATCATTTCTGTGACACACAGTCGCAACACAGCCAGATCCACCCGTGCCATCCGTGAGGTTTTCCAACCGGAGGCCACTGCATTGATCTGATCGTCGATTTCTTTTCTGTTGCTCACAAACCGTTGATACACCTTGTTAAAATAATCGATTTGTGAAGATCGTTCCAAGTAGACGCTCCGAAACGCCGCACAAGCTTTTTCGCTGAAATCATTTTGTGCCTCCATCTGAAAAAGCATCTGCATCAGCAACTCTCTGGCTTCGCTTCGCCTCATGACTGTTCCTCCCGATGATCCTGTGTGTCGAAGCCGACGCCCTGTACGTGGATATTGACTCGATGGATGGGTGTTTCTGTGATCTCTTCCAGCTTTCGTTTGACGTTTTCCTGGATGTCCCAGGCAACAACGGGGATTTTGGCGTTGTATCGGACGTTGATATAGACATCGACCACCAGTCCGTTCTTCTCCTCCGAAATGTGGATGCCCTTGGTCAAGCGATCCCGTCCCAGCAGGTTTCTGGATAAGTTTTCGGTCAGTCCGGGAGCCAGTTCAAACACGCCGTCCGTCTTGAGAACGGCGTTCATCGCACAGATGGCGATCACTTCTTCCGGAATTTTTTCCGTGCCGTTCCTTTCGCTCAAAGTATTTCTCCTATTCATTGCCGATCGACAGATTATTCCTGCTTCTCATCGGGTTCCGCTTCCTGTTCCGAAAAAGAAAGAGAAATTTTTTCGATGCGTCGGTCTCTGACCGACAGGATCCGGAACACGCAATTGCCGTAAGGAATCTCCCGCTCGATGGAGGTGTCTTCGTCCGGGACCTCTCCCATGAGGTCCATAACGAAACCTCCGATCGTTTCATGGTTTTCCGATTCCAGTTGTATCCCCGTCTGTTCCGCGAGATCTTCCAGATAATACAAACCGTCGATCACATACGTCCTGGGGGCGATCTCTTCCATTTTCGGTTCGTCGTCTTCGTATTCGTCTTCGATGTTTCCGACGATCTCCTCCAGAATATCTTCGATGGTGACCACGCCGGAAAAGCCGCCGTACTCATCGATTAAAATGGCCATCTGCATTTTTGAAAGCTGGAGTTCATTGAGCAGTTCGTTGATTTTTTTGCTCTCCGGAACAAAAAACGGCTTCTTCAGCAGCGGTCGGATATCCACGTTGTCGAAGCCCACTTTTCTCGCTTCGATCATAAAATCCTTCATGTACAAAACGCCGATGATATCGTCAGATCCTTTGTCGTACACCGGGATTCGCGCATAACGTTCCTCCAGGAGTTCATCCACGTATTCCGTGACCGGCACATTGATGTTGATCATATAGACGTCGGGCCGGGCCGTCATGATCTCATACGCCAGGGCATCGTCGAATTCAAAAATGGAATGGATCATCTCCTTGCCGCTCTCGTCGATGTCCCCCTGCTCCTGCCCCACTTCCAGCAAAGACAGGATCTCCTCTTGATAGTATTCGTTTTCCGAAGCATAATCCTGCTGGCGGAACAGTTTCATCAACAGTCCCACCGATTTCGACAGCAGCTTGACAAAGGGCGAAAAAAGGACGGACGCAGCCACGATCAGCGTGATCGTCGACAGGGCGATCTTTTCGGAATAGATCATTGCGATGCGCTTGGGAAACAGTTCTCCGAAAACCAGCGTAAAATAAGAAAGCAGCACTGTTACGAGCACCACCGCTACCTGAGGGTTG
>JAAYDG010000091.1 GCA_012729355.1 Clostridiales bacterium | reverse complement strand
TCATAGGCGTCCAGGATGCTCTTATCCAGCTCCATGCGGACGGTCTTCAGCGGATTCACGATCTGGTTGATGATCAGATCGCCTTTCAGGCTCAGCAGTTTGCCGCCGTCATACTCGCCCAGATCGGTGTTGGCGATCAGGTAATCCAGCATCCGGTTGGCGGCCTTTTTGGCGGCGTCCATCAGGTCGATTTCGCTCTGGATGGTGCAGATCCGGTGGGGACAGGGCCCCGGTGCGGTGACGACGCAAGGGGTGGGCAGCGTGTCGTCGCGGACCACGGAAACCCGGACGGTCACTTCGCCGGCGGACTCCAGTCCGCAGATCATGGATTCGCCGTCTCCCATTAAGGCATGCAGGTCGCCCATGGAAAGCAGGGCGCCGTCCACATTCACCGGCAGATAGACCGTGGATCCTTTGATGATGCGGGTGCAGTCCATGTTGCCGCCGTGGTCGCCGGGGATCACGGTGGAGATGGCTTCTCCTTCCGGGGCTACGCCGATCACACCGATCATGGTGTTGATGGGAAAGGTGAGTTTGTGATTGAATCGGACCGTGTCGCCGGACACGTCGAATTCCCGGACCACACGCTCCGTAATGCGCTGATAAAAGGCGCCGCCTTCGGTGGATTGGCGCATATACCCTTTGCCTTTGAGCCGGATGTCCAGGATCTCTACTTTCAGGACATCGCCTTTTGCGGCGCCCTGGATAAAGAGGGGGCCGGTGGCCGGATTTTCGATGGCGTTTTCCGGTTCGAATTCGCTGCCGTCGGCGGCCATACGGTCATCGTAGCAGTTGCGGGTCTCGAACCAAACGGTGTCGCCGCTGCGACAATAAGCTGCCGGCGCGTCGTCGGGCGAATGGGCGCCGATCACAAAATCTCGGGGGATGCGGATCATGGAAACCTCCTTTGTACTGCGGTCCGGGAAACACGGACAGATGAAAAAAGCTTACAGGCCGAGCAGAGTTGTTGCAATGTGGAAATAGATGAGCAGGGACATGGCGTCCACGATCGTGGAGATAAAGGGACTGGCCATCACGGCCGGATCCACGCCGGTTCGGCTGGCCAGCATGGGCAGGCTGCAGCCCACCAGCTTAGCCACAAGTACGGTGCCTACCAGCGTCAGGCTTACCACAGCGGCTACTTCTGTGGACACGCGGTCGAAGTAGATCAGCTTTAAAAAGTTGACGGCGGAGAGGGTGATGCCGCACAGGACGGCGACCCGGATCTCTTTCCAGATCACTTTCACGATATCTTCGAACTCGATATCTCCCAGAGACAGGCCGCGGATGATGGTGACGCAGGCTTGGTTGCCGGAGTTTCCGCCGGTGCCCATGAGCATGGGAATGAACGCCGTCAGGACCACCTGGGCGGCCAGGGCGCTTTCGAAGTGGGTGATGATGATGCTGGTGAACGTGGCCGATACCATCATGAGCATCAGCCAGGGGATCCGCTGCTTCCAGGTATCCAGGACGCCGGTCTTGAGATAGGCCCGGTCCGAAGGCAGGATGGCGGCCATCCGTTCCATGTCTTCCGTGGCTTCTTCCTGCATGACTTCCAGGGCGTCGTCGAAGGTGACGATGCCCACGAGCCGGTTTTCCGCATCCACGACGGGGAATGCGGAAAATTCGTACTTATAGAACATCCGTGCGACTTCTTCCTGGTCGTCGGTCGTCTGGATCGAAATGACGTTGGTCTCCATCAGATCGACGATCTTGTCGGTTTCCTGCGCAAGAAGCAGTTCCTTTACAGTGACGAGCCCGATCAGTTTGCGGTGGTCCACCACGTAGCAGATATAGATGGTTTCCTTGTCCACACCGGTCTTTCGAATATGGTCGAAAGATTCTTTCACCGTAAAATCCGGTTTCAAGTCCACAAATTCGATGGTCATGATGCTGCCGGCCGAATCCTCCGGATAGTTGAGGATCTGATTGATGTTTTTCCGCGTGGCGGCATCCACGTTCTTCAGGATCCGCTTCACCACGTTTGCCGGCATTTCTTCGATCATGTCCACCGTATCGTCCAGAAAAATGTCGTCCAGCACTTCCTTCAGCTCGGCATCCGAAAAAGCCGCAATCAGCGATTCCTGCAGCTCTGCTTCCATTTCGACGAAAGTGTCGGCGGCCAGTTCCTTGGGCAGGATCCGAAAGATGAGCAGGAGTTCTTCGGGCCCGATGTCGCCGTCATCCAACAGTTCTTCCATGGCCTCGGCAATATCCGCCGGATTCAGGGTGTCCAGATAGTTCTGCAGCGAAATGAACCGTTTGGAACGGAGGTACTCCAGTATTTCTTGCATGATCAGTCCCATTTCATCCACGATGTACCTCCTTTCTTTCCGGAAAATCGTCCTGCGTGTTTTATCTTATGCTTTGGCTCGAATGCCGTCAACCATAACATTATAACACATTTTTATGCCGTCAATTTCGGGCTGCTGTGATAAAATGGTCATGTACTATGACAGGAGAGACGCTATGAGAAAACCGAAGATACTGATCAGCAGCTGCCTGCTGGGCCTTCCGGCGCGCTACAACGGAGAGCGGCAGGTGCATCCACTGATCGATGCGCTGGAGGAAAAATACGAATTGATCGCCGTGTGTCCCGAGACGCTGGGCGGGCTGGAGATCCCAAGACCGCCGGCGGAGATCGTCGGCAAACGGGTGATCGATCGGGAAGGGCGCGATGTGACCTATGAGTACGAAGAAGGGGCGCAGCGAACGCTGGACATCGCCAAGGGATTGTCCATCAAAATCGCAGTCTTCAAGGAGCGAAGCCCGTCCTGCGGCCGCGGATGGATCCATGACGGCACGTTTACCGACGGGATGGTAGAGGCAGACGGTGTTTGCACGCGCCTGCTGTTGAAAAACGGCATCCGGGTGGTGGGGGAGAGCCGGATCGCCGAACTCCTGGAAAACGGTGCGGTTTAGTACACTACTTTCCCCAAAGCGGCCAGAACGAGTTCCGAAGCCAGGATCCCCGTTCTGTTCTTTTCATCCAGAATGGGATTGACTTCCACCATATCCACCGCGATCAGCTTCTTGCTCGCCGACAGCATCTCCACGCCCAGAAACGCTTCTCGGACGGTGAGCCCGCTGTGGACAATGGTTCCGGTGCCCGGCGCTGATTCCGGGGTAATGGCATCCACGTCAAAGGAAAGGTGGATGCCTGCAGTCCCGGTCCCTGCGATCCGAATCGCTTCGTCCATCACCGCTTCCATTCCCATTCTGTCGATCCGGTCGATGGAAAAGACCGTCACACCGGATTCCCGCAGCCGGATCCGCTCTGCCGGATCGATGTCCCGCCCGCCGATCTGAACACACTTCGCAGGATCCACGAAGACCGGGTCTTGCCCGAAATCCACCATCTCCACGGGGCCGCCGCCGCACACCGCGGAAAACGGCATGCCGTGCATGTTCCCGCTGAGGGTCGACTCCTCGTTGTTCCAGTCTCCGTGAGCATCCATCCAGATGATGCCGATGCTTTTGTAGTATTTGGCAGTAGCGGCAATGGTGCCGGCGGCAATGCTGTGATCTCCGCCCAGGACGACGGGAAATCCATCGGTTCGAAGGGTCCCGGTAACCAGTTCATACAGCTTTCTCCCTACGTCGATCACCTGTTCGTAGTGGCGCAGTCCGGGTCTGTCGGCACCGGTTGCCAGCTGTATGATGTCCCCCTTGTCATTCACATCGTAACCGAGGTCTGAAATCCCCTCACAGAGGCCGGCAAACCGGATGGCCAGGGGTCCCATGCTGACTCCTCTTTTGGATGCGCCTACGTCCAATTGTGCGCCGACCACATCGATGCGTTTTTTCATCGTTGATCCTCCCTTTACAAGTTGTTATTCAACCTTTTTTCTTTATTTTATGAATTTATAATACACGATTTGATCGAAGATAGAAAGCAGAAGGCGGTGTTCTTGGCAATATCTATTGATTTCAAAGCGTAAAACAGGTACACTTTTAGAAAGAATTTCAACAAGATGATCGGTAAGATTGGGAGCGAATGATGAAACATATCAGTCTGGGGGCAGAAATCTCTGCGGACCCCGCGACTCGTTTGATAGTTTCCGTACTGGAACAGGCCGTCGCAGAGCAGGCATCTTATATCCACCTGGAACCCCGGGAGGACGAGTTGCGCGTGCGCATGCGGATCGAAGGACAGCTCAAGAGCGTGCTGACAGTGCCTCGCGATCTTCGCCTGGCTGTCATATCAAGACTCAAAGAAATGGCATCGATGGATCTTGCCGAATTCAAAAAGCCTCAGAACGGACGGGTTACCGTAACAAAAGGCGAGATCGCCACAGATCTCAGGATCGCTACGCTGCCCTGCATCTTTGGCGAAAAAATGGTGGTGCAGCTGTCCAAGAAAGAGTCCGGCCTGCTGGATCGCAGAGCGATCGGATTGTACGGAGAGGATCTGGAAAAATATGCCTGCCTGATGCGCAGTCAGAGCGGATTGATCCTGGTTGCGGGACCGGCGGGCGCAGGGAAAACCACGACCCTGTATACCATGATCACCGATCGCTGCAACGAACGGATCGACCTGGTCACGCTGGAAGACCCTGTGGAATACGATGTGCCGGGATGCAACCAGGTGCAGATCGACGAAAGCAGCGGCCTGACCTATGTCAACGGGCTTTCCTCTATTCTCCGGCAGGATCCGGATATCATCGCCCTGGGCGAGATCCGGGATGCGCAAGCTGCAAGAATGGCCATGCAGGCCGCTCTTGCGGGGCGATTGGTCCTGTCCACCATCTTTGCGGAAAACGCGCTTTCCGTGATCGGCAGGCTTCTGGATATGGGCCTGGAATCCTATCTGATCTCCGGTTCGCTCAAGGGTGTGGTCTCACAGCGGCTGGTTCGACGTATCTGCCCGCAGTGCAAAGAATCGTACCGTCCGACGCCCGATGATTTGGCCGCTTTCGATCTGCCGCCCAATGACCAGGTTCGATTTTACCGGGGCAGTGGGTGTGCTGCCTGCAAAGGGACCGGCTACCGGGGGCGCATCGGCGTCTTCGAGATTCTGGTGGCGGATCCGACTCTTCAGGAAGGAATCCGCAAAAGAGTCGGCAGGCGGGAGCTGCAGGACATTCTGGCGCGAAACGGCAATTTCGTGCCTTTGGCAAAGAGCGTCAGGCGTATGGTGCTCAACGGTACGACGACCATGGAGGAAGCCTTGCGTGCGTTCAGCCCTTCGGAGACTTGCGAATAGACTCCGGAAGAGATCGGAAAATGCGTTTTCATATTGGCACAAGAGAAGGACTGTGGTACAATAAAACTGGATTCAGATGAAAGGATGATTTTCGGAAATGTATCGGCAAGAGACAGACACATTCCAACAAGATAACCAGCAAAGCTTTTTCCGACAGCAACAAATCGGTTTGATCTGCGGAACCTTTTCCATTGTATAAGACAGCACACCTATAGGCAGTGCTGTTTTTTCATCCTTTTCACAATAATGTGTTTCATAGAACGGAAAGAGAGGACTCGAACATGAAGAAACCCCTGATCGGAATCACGCCTGCCTACAACACCACCAAGATGCAGTACGACCTGCCGCCGGCGTATACCAATGCCGTCATCAAATCCGGTGGCGTGCCCGTGATTCTGCCCTATACGTCCGATCCGGAGATCACGAAGCAGCTGACGGACACCTGCGACGGATTTCTCTTCAGCGGCGGTCACGATGTGGCGCCCTGGGTCTACGGCGCCGACCCCTGGTACGGTCTGGATATCCTGGCCCCTTTGCGGGACATGACGGAAGTGGCGCTGTTCAAACCCGTATTCGATTCGAAAAAACCCGTGTTCGGCATTTGCAGAGGCATGCAGATGGTCAACTGCTGTCTGGGCGGAACGCTGTACCAGGATCTGCCTACGGACTATAGCAAACCTCAGGAGATCGATCACGTGCAAAAAGAAATTGCCGTCAAACCCAGCCACGCGGTACAACTTGCGGCCGGATCCCCGCTGGAAAAGATTGCCGGCACTTCGGACCTTCAGGTGAATTCCTTCCATCATCAGGCGGTGAAGGATCTGGGCAAAGGTCTTCAGGTGACGGCTACCGCACCGGACGGCATGATCGAAGCGGCCTATCTGCCGGATCATCCCTATCTCTGCCTGGTGCAGTGGCATCCCGAGGAACTGTTCCCTCAATGCAAAGTCTCTCAAGCACTGTTCGAACATTTCGTGAAAGCCTGCGCAAAATAAGCATTTCAGAAGGCGCGCCCGCAAAGAAACGAGGACCCGCTTCATTTTTGAAGCGGGTCCTCGTTTCTATTTGTCTGTTTGCTGCAGGCGGGAGCGTATTACGCGCCCAGGAACAGCTCAATGTCCGCATCGACTTCGCCGATGCCGGCGATCCCGAAGGTTTCCACCAGGACCTTTGCCACATTGGGCGAAAGGAAGCCGGGGAGCGTGGGCCCCAGGTGGATGTTCTTGACACCCAGATAGAGAAGGGCCAGCAGCACGATCACGGCTTTTTGCTCGTACCATGCGATGTTATAGGCGATGGGGAGCTTGTTGATGTCGTCCAGTCCGAAGACTTCCTGCAGTTTCATGGCAATGAGCGCCAAAGAGTAGGAGTCGTTGCATTGACCGGCATCCAGAACTCTGGGAATGCCGCCGATATCGCCCAGATCCAGTTTGTTGTAGCGATATTTTGCACAGCCTGCGGTCAGGATCACGGTATCCTTGGGGAGCTTTTCCGCAAATTCGGTATAGTAGGCTCTGGACTTCATCCGTCCGTCGCAGCCGGCCATCACGAAGAATTTCTTGATGGCGCCGCTCTTGACCGCTTCCACGATCTTGTCGGCCAGGGCCAGCACCTGATTGTGGGCAAATCCGCCTACGATGGTGCCGGTCTCGATCTCTTCGGGCGCCGGCAGGGTCTTGGCCATGGCGATGATCTCCGAAAAGTCCTTCTTGCCGTCGGCATCGGGCAGGATGTGCGTGCAGCCGGGGTAGCCTGTGGATCCGGTGGTAAAGATCCGAGCCCGGATTTCTTCGCTCTTCGGCGGAACGATGCAGTTCGTGGTGAAGAGAATCGGTCCGTGGAATGTTTCAAATTCCGTGATCTGCTTCCACCAGGCGTTGCCGTAGTTTCCGGCGAAGTTGTCGTATTTTCTAAAGGCCGGATAATAGTGGGCAGGCAACATTTCGCCATGGGTGTAGACATCCACGCCGGTGCCTTTGGTCTGCTCGAGCAGCGCTTCCAGATCCACCAGATCGTGTCCGGAAATCAGGATCGCCGGGTTTTTACGCACGCCGATGTTCACTTCCGTAATGACCGGATGGCCGTAGGTCGAGGTATTGGCTTCGTCCAGCAGCGCCATGGATTTGACGCCGTGCTCGCCGGTCTTCAAGACCAGCGCCACCAGTTCATCGGCGCTGAGACTGTCGTCCAGCGTGGCTGCCAGGGCTTCGTAAATAAATGCGTTGATTTCGATATTTTCCATGCCCGCATTGTTGGCATGCTCGGTGTAGGCGGCCATGCCCTTGAGCCCGTAGATCGTCATTTCCCGAAGGGAACGGACGTCTTCGTTTTCCGTGGAGAGTACGCCGACGGAATCTGCTTTTTCCAGCATGGATTCCCTGGAGTCCACGGTGAAGTTTGCTGCATCGTGGAAATCCTCCGTTGAGATCCCTTTCTTTAAATCATCCCGCAGCACCAGCATTTTGCGAATCTGAGCTTCCAGAGAACCATCATCGAAATTGGCGTTGGTGATGGTCATAAAAAGACTGCTCAGGACGGCGTGGTTGACTTCTTTCATGTTCGCAGGATCAAGATTTTTCTTGATGACGATCTCGGAAATTCCTTTGGTTGTATAAATCAGCAGATCCTGGAGTTTGGCAACTTCCTCGTTTTTGCCGCAGACACCTTTTACGTTGCAGCCGGTGCCCCGGGCGGTTTCCTGACATTGAAAACAAAACATGCTCATCGTTCGATTCCTTTCTATTCTTCCACGGGTTTAAATTCTTCTTTTCCGACGGAGCAGACGGGACACTGCCAGTCATCGGGAAGATCTTCGAAGGAGGTGCCGGGAGCGATGCCGCCGTCTTCGTCTCCGACTGCCGGATCATAGATGTACCCGCAGGGGATGCATTCATACTTTTTCATTGAGTTTCTCCTTTCTTTCAGCCTTTGGGGGCCGGTGCTTTTACGACGATCAGTTCTAACGTTTCGGAATGTAGATTCTTGACGTTCATCGTTGTTTGGAAGGGGATCTTCAAAAGGGTGCCGGCTCCGTATTCGTG
>JAAYDG010000090.1 GCA_012729355.1 Clostridiales bacterium | reverse complement strand
GGCCCCGATATGATCGAATTCAAAGCCGGCGCGCTGCGCTGTGCGCTCAAAGCTCAGGTCCCCATCGTTCCATTCGCTCTCGACGGCAGTTGGAAAGCCATGGAAGAACACAACGGATGGATGAAACCTGCGGAGGTCAAACTACACATCCTTCCGAAAATATCCACGGCGGACATGCCGAAAGCGCAAACCCGGACCGTAAGCCAAAAAGTCCAGCAGGCCATTCAGGACGAGCTGGACCGCATGCGCGGAACACCGCAAGAGGAGCGAATTTCATGGACGACACGATCCGACTCTTAAACAAACTTCTGGAAGAAGAAGCGCTGATCTCGGCCGTGCTTTCAGATCGGCGAAAGAAAAGCGATCCTTGCAGCAAAGTGGCGCTGCGCCCGATACAAATGAAAGAGGAACTCCTGTATCAGGCAGAATATCATCATCGGGATAAGGTCTTCCACGAAAACAGAAAGCCCGAAGAGGTCCCTTCCCTTGTGGAACAGTTGCTCCGGGATCGATTCAAGCAGGCCGGCCTCTTTTCCGGCGACGGCGATTATACCATCCTGGCCAATAAGCCCGACAGAGAAAAGATCTTAAGCGCGCCACCTTCAAAGAAGTTTGCTGATCTGTCCCACAACCGCGAAAAGCAATACCTTCTGCCCGAAGGCGAGCCCTGCGACTTTCTGATCCTGTTGGGGATCATGACACCGGAAGGGAAAATCGCAGTCCGTCATCGGAACAAATTCCGTCAGATCAATCGTTTTCTGGAGATCGTGGAGGATTGTCTCCCCATGCTGCCGGAGCATCCCCTGATCATCGATTTCGGATGCGGGAAATCTTACCTGACTTTTGCGATGTACTACTACTTGAACAACCGACTGAATCTGGGGGCCCGGTTTGTGGGTCTGGATCTGAAAGAAGACGTGATCGCCTTCTGCAACAAAACAGCGCAAACCCTGGGGTACGAAGACCTGTCCTTCCAGGTCGGTGACATCGCGCAGTACAGCCGGGACGCCCGGGCAGACATGGTCGTGACGCTCCACGCCTGCGATACAGCTACCGATTACGCATTGATCCAGGCGGTACACTGGCAGGCTCAGGTGATCCTGTCCGTACCCTGCTGCCAACATGAATTATTTTCGCAGTTGGACAATCCGGACCAACATGCGATCTTGAAGCATGGACTTATGAAAGATCGCTTTGCCGCCATCCTTACCGATGCGCTTCGGGCACTTGCACTGGAACTGAACGGGTACGAAGTATCCATGATCGAATTTACCAGTCTGGAGCACACGGCCAAGAACATCCTGCTGCGCTGCATCCGCAAAAAGATCGGCGCCGATGCCGCTGAAAAAGCAGTGGAATTCGCCGAACTGTGTACATATTGGAACGTACATCCGACGATTGCCAGCCTTGTCAAAAAGTGATAGAATGCACCGGTAAACCCCGTGCTTTGCACGTTGTAATCGTAATCTGCCTAAGGAGGAAATTATGCTGTTAGGACACGAAAAAGTCTCATTTCTGCACCTTCCCACGCCGCTGGACCATCTGCCGGCTGTATCCCGGGATCTGGGGATCAACCTGTATGTCAAGCGCGACGATATGACCGGCCTGGGGACCGGCGGAAACAAGCTCAGAAAGCTGGAATATTTTCTTTTCGCCGCGCAAAAGGCGGGCGCCACCGCCCTGGTCACGGTAGGCGGGCCCCAAACCAATCACGGACGCCTGACGGCAGCTGTCGCTGCGAAGTACGGACTCAAATGCACCATCGTTGCCGTGGGCGCCTATCCGGGCGAAATATCGGCCAACATTCTTCTGGACCGCATGATGGGCTGCGAAGTCTATCTGGTGCAGCCCGATGGCGATGCTTCCGAAGCCGAGCTGGAAGAAAGAGCTGTCCGGGAGACTTTTCAAAAGTATGAATCCCAGGGCGACGTGCCCTACTTTATTCCCATGGGCGGATCCAACGAGCTGGGTGCGCTGGGTTATTACGAGTGCGCGCAGGAAATCACAGCCCAGGCTGCAGAGCAAAAGATCGACGACGCCAGGATCATTACCGCCGTAGGCAGCGAAGGCACCTACATGGGACTGTTCATCGGCTTGAAAGATACCAAGTCTCCGGTTCGGCTGACAGGCATTGCGATCTCTCCATCGCATGAACCGGATGCGGCAGCGCGGGCAAAGGGATATTTCGACCAATGCCATGACTTCTACAACTTGGACTGGGTGGCGGAAAAAGAAGACTTCGAAATCATCAACGACTATCACTGGGGCGCCTATAACAATCCGGTGAAAGAAGTACGGGAAGCCATTTACTACCTGGCCCGCAAAGAAGCCATCATTTTGGACCCCTGCTACACGGGCAAGGCTTTCTATGGTCTGATGCAGATGGTCAAAACCGGCGCGATCAAGCAAGGCGAGAATATCATCTTCCTCCACACCGGCGGCACGGCAGGCATCAACGGACCGATCCACCGCATCCCCATGGAAGAAGATCTGAAGGACGGCATCATCATCAAGAAGCCGGCGAAATAGAAAACACTCCGATTGTAAAACCCCCTTCGTTCGTTTTTGGTCTAACGAGGGGGGTTCATTTCATTCGGCACCGGTTGCATCTTTGGGCTCCGTGTTATTCGCCTTTTATCTCATTGTATTTCGACATGTTGCAAGTCCCGTCAAACACGGCACCTTCGGCCAGAATGAGTTCTTTTACCGTAATATCTCCTTTGATCCGGCCGGTTTCGGTGGATTCCAGCCGCCCCTGAACTGTGACTGTACCCTCCACCCGGCCGCTCGTGAACAAGGTCTGACACTCCATAGTTCCCTTAAATTGACCTGTTTCGCCTACGATAACCACTCCGCCGGATTTGATCTCACCTTCGAAAGATCCGTCGACCCGAATCGATTTTGACGTAGTGACAGTGCCCTTGTACTTCGTCTCGGAACCGATGATCGTTTCGGCGACCGTCGAACTGACGGTAATGCCTCTGTCTTGCTTAAGTGGTTGTTCTGCCTTAAACATGTCACTCTCCTTTGCCTGTTGTCGCACGCTTTGATTTCTTCATAATCGCTTTGCTTCATTCAATATAACATACTATTTTCCGTGACGGTAGAGGTTTTTGTGAAATCGTTCACCACGAACTACAGGCCGCTGTGAACAGCGGCATAGGTGAGCCACGAAACGATAACGCCGGCGATGCATACGCCGACAAAGATCGTCGGCACGGCCTGCTTGAGCCGAAGCTCCAGAATCGCAGCGACCAATGCTCCTGTCCAGGCACCGGTGCCGGGCAGCGGAATCGCCACCAACAGGCAGAGCCCCAGCATCTGATAGTCGATGACCATTCGGGACTGATGGTCTGCACGGTCTTCCAGACGGACGATCCAACGGCCGATTTTACTGCTTTTTTCTTTCAGCCATTTGAACACCTGCCGCACGAACAGAATGATCACCGGGACCGGGACCATATTTCCGATGATGGATATGAAGGCTGCTCCGGGGATCGACAGGCCGTGGGCGACACCGAGGGGAATGGCTCCGCGTAATTCGATCACCGGGACCATGGAAACCAAAAAGGTCATGATCCACTTTCCCGCTTCGCTGTTCCAGAGAATTTCCAAGAACGTCATCTCTCTTGTTTCACCGTCTCGTGGGCTTTGCGGGCGGCCTGTTCCAAGTCGGCAATCAGGTCTTCCGCGCTTTCGATGCCCACCGAAAGCCGAATCAGGCGTTCATTGAATCCGGCGGCAATCATCTCTTCGTTGGTGAGTGTTGAATGGGTCATGGAGGCCGGATGTTCGATCAGGGATTCCACGTCCCCCAAACTCACGGCAAGATTGATCACCTGCAGGTTGTCCAAAAGGTTTCTGGCAACGTCGTAGCTGCACATCTCAAAAGCGATCATTCCACCGAACCCCGATAGCTCTTTCTTGGCAACCTCATGATCCGGGTGAGAAGCAAGACCCGGGTAGTAGACCTTTTCAAACAAGGAAGATCCCTCCATGAATTGTGCTACAGCCATGGCATTGGCGCAGTGCTCCCGCATTCTGACAGGCATGGTTTTGATTCCTCGGATCACCAAGTAGGCATCCTGGGGACTCATGACAGCCCCGGTGATGAATTTGAGACCGTGATCCTTGATCAGCCAGGCTTTTTCTTTGTCGGTGACGGCAAAGCCGGCCAGTACATCGCTGTGGCCGTTGATGTATTTCGTGCCGCTTTCTACCACGATATCCGCACCGTCTTTCAGCGGATGGTACAGCAGGGGTGTGGCAAAGGTATTGTCGATGACCACCAATGCTTTCGGCGCTTTCTCATGTGTCATTGCCGCAATCGCCTCGATGTCCACCACCTTCATGGTGGGATTGGTAATCGTTTCGCAGTACACCATGGCTGTTTCCGGACGGATCGCGGCTTCCAGGGCTTTTAGGTCGCGAAAATCCAGCACTTCGACTTCGACGCCGAATTCACCCAGCTTGTGATGCAGCAGATCGAAAGTACCGCCGTACATGGCCTTATCCGCCAGCAAATGATCTCCGGCTTTGATAAACGTGAGAATGGTCGAACAAATGGCGCCCATCCCGGAGCTGAAGGCCACAGCAGCCTCACCGCCTTCCATGCGGGCGATTTTTTCTTCCAGTTCATTGGTGGTGGGATTTCCCAGGCGCGTATATATAAATCCTGCATCTTCTCCGGTATGCCGCTTTCTCCCCTGTTCCGTACTGTCAAAAACATAGGTGACCGTTGGACAGATAGGTGTTGTCAGCGTTCCGAAGGGCCTCTTGCGGCCACTGTCGTTCACCAGTTCCGTCTGTCGATTCCGCATGCGCTTCATGTTTGATTCCTCCTATAATCCTTGCTCTCTGTAGCGGTCCATGATCGTCTCCAAGATCGACTGTGATGTGGGCGGTGTATAACTGATGGCATTGGCGCCGGCTTCCACCGTTGCCAGAATACTCTCGCCGGTGGGCCCGCCGGTCGCAATGATGGGGACGTCCGGATAAGAACGGCGAATTTGACGCACCACTTCCGGCGTATTCTTTCCGCCGGACACATTCAAAATGGATGCACCGGCCTTGAGCCGGTCCCCCACTTTCGAGTGGTCGCTGATGATGGTGATGATGATGGGAATATCCAGAACTTCTTTCATTCCGCGAATCACTTCGTTGTCGGTGGGCGCGTTCACCACGACACCCATGGCGCCTTGCGCTTCGGCGTCCTTTGCCAAAAACACCGTGCGGGCTCCTCCGGTGATACCGCCCCCCACACCGCAAAAAACGGGACAATACGCCGCATCGATGATGGCGTTGGAAATCACTTGCTGGGGCGTAAACGGATAGACGGCCAACACCGCATCGGCATTGTTGTTTCTGATGATTGCCATATCGGTCGTAAATATGATCGATTTGATCCGTTTTCCGAAGATTGCGATCCCCGATGCTTTATATATTTCCTGCGGCATGGCCACGATACTGTGGGAGCGCAGAGGGGTCGTCACCTGCGGGATCGGCGCTTTGAGCGGCTTTTCTGTCATGGCACATCTCCCTTTCTGGTCCGGTGCGAATTACAATACGCTGTTATTTTATCACAGCAACCTCCGGCATGTCATAATTTAAAGGAAAAAAGACAGCGAATTCTTTGCAACTCCCTCTTGAAATCCTGAAACGGATATAGTAATATAATCGTTGTCGCGCAGGCATGGCGGAATTGGCAGACGCGCACGGTTCAGGTCCGTGTGAAAGCAATTTCATGGAGGTTCGAGTCCTCTTGCCTGCACCATAAAAAGTGAGATCCCATTGAGGTCTCACTTTTTATCATATCAAGGTGCAAGAGGATTCGAACCTGAACAGGCAAGACCGCCCATGAGAAGGTTCGGCGAACCTTCGAATCGGTCTTGGTCCGAGGCAACCGAACGGGGCGCCGACGGACGGCAGATTTGCGAAGCAAAGATGCGAAGTCCTCTTGCCTGCAAAATGAAATACAAAGGCTCGAACCTGAACAGGCAAGACCGCTTCAATTTCTTGCGATTCGGTGATACACTGATAGCATCAGTACACCTCACCCGATTTTTCAGCTTACACAGGAGGCAAATGCAGTGATCACGAAAAAATCCAAAATGACAGCTTACGTGCTGGCCGTCACCCTGTTGATTGCGATGGCAGCAGCAGGATGTACGATCAACGAAGGCCGGGAAACCACCGAGCCTACCCCGGAAGAAATACGCAATTCTGCGGATAGCCTCCTTATTCAAAACGAAGCCAACGAAGCTATCCCCGAGGCAGTGGTCCTTTACGCAGAAGATTATGTCCGACAGCAAATCGAGTCCTACCATACAGGTTGGGCGGAGTTCGC
>JAAYDG010000089.1 GCA_012729355.1 Clostridiales bacterium | reverse complement strand
GATTCAGGAAGGAGCGGCCGCAGCCGTTCAGTTGGTTGAAACAAGTATGATAGGAGGACAAACATATGCAGAAAAAAGGATGCCCCTTCGGCACACATCGCGTCATCGAACCCAAAGGTGTACTGCCTCAGCCCGCGCTCAAGATCGACAACAACATGGATGAGCTCTACGACAACGAAGTGCTGATCGATGTACAGACATTGAACATCGACTCCGCATCGTTTACCCAGATCGAAGAACAGGCCAAGGGCGATGTGGAAGAAATCAAGAAGATCATGCTCCACAACGTGGAGATGCAAGGAAAACACAAGAATCCGGTTACCGGATCCGGCGGCATGCTCATCGGCATCGTGGAGAAGATCGGCGACCATTACGTGGGTGACCTGAAGGTCGGCGACAAAATCGCCACCATGGTTTCCCTGTCCCTGACACCTCTGGTCATCGATGAGATCCTGGCCGTCCGTCCCGACATCGACCAGGTCGATATCAAGGGTCACGCCATCCTGTTCCAGAGCGGCATTTATGCGGTGCTGCCCGATGATATGCCCCAGACGCTGGCTCTGTCCGTTCTGGACGTTGCCGGCGCACCGGCCCAGACCCAAAAGCTCGTCAAAGAAGGCGACACTGTTCTGGTGATCGGCGGCGGCGGGAAATCCGGCATGCTGTGCCTGTACGAAGCCAAGAAAAAAGCGGGACCCAAGGGAAAAGTCATTTGCGTGGCGCATTCCGAAAGAAGCACGAAGAGAGCCATGGATCTGGGTCTGGCGGACGAAGTGTTTTCCTGCGACTCCACCGATGCCGTGGCGATGTACAACAAAGTCATGGAAGTAACCGACGGAAAGCTCTGCGATGTGGTCATCAACTGCGTCAACATCGAGAATACCGAAATGGCTTCTATTCTGAGCTGCAAAGACGACGGCACCGTATACTTCTTCTCCATGGCCACCAGCTTCACCAAGGCAGCCCTGGGCGCGGAAGGCGTGGGCAAAGACGTTCAGATGATCGTCGGCAACGGGTATACGAAGAATCACGACAAAATCGCACTGCAGATCATGAGAGACAGCGAAGATCTGAGAAAGGTATTCACTGAGCTCTACGCTTGATCCAATAAAAAGGTACGTAGCATCCATTCACACGACCTCTGGAAAGAGTAAGGAGACAACAATGGAAAAGAGAAAATTCAAGGACATCGAACTGTGGAAAGACGTGACCGATGCACAGTGGAACGACTGGCATTGGCAGGTCGCCAACCGGATCACGAATGTGGACGATCTGAAAAAAGTCATCAATCTGACGGAGCAGGAAGAAAAAGATATCATCGAAGTGACGAAAAACTTCCGCATGGGCATTACCCCCTACTACGCTTCGCTCATGGATGTGGACGATCCCCGCTGCCCGGTCCGGATGCAGGCGGTCCCCGTGATCGCCGAGAACCACAGAAGCGATGCGGACATGCTGGACCCTCTCCACGAGGATGAAGACTCTCCCGCCCCCGGTCTTACACACCGGTATCCGGACAGAGTGCTCTTCCTGATCACCGACCAGTGCTCCATGTACTGCAGGCACTGTACCCGGAGAAGACTGGCCGGCGAGACCGACGGCGCCAGGAGCATGGAAGACATCGATCAATGCATCGAATACATCCGCAGGACGCCCGTCGTCCGGGACGTGCTCCTCTCCGGCGGAGACTGCCTGCTGGTAGAAGACGATGTGCTGGAATACATCGTCAAAAAGCTGAGAGAGATCCCTCACGTGGAGATCGTACGACTCGGCTCCAGGACACCGGTGGTATGCCCGCAGCGGATCACCGACGATCTGGTCAATATGCTCAAAAAATATCACCCGATCTGGTTGAACATGCACTTCAATCATCCCAAGGAAGTGACGCCGGAAACAGAGGAAGCCTGCCGGAAGCTGGCCGACGCCGGCATCCCCCTGGGCAACCAGTCCGTTCTGCTTCGGGGGGTCAACGACTGCCCGCATATCATGCGGGAACTCGTTCAGGATCTGGTCCGCATCAGAGTGCGGCCGTACTACATCTATCAGTGCGATCTTTCTCTGGGCATCGAACACTTCCGAACCTCCGTGGCCGCCGGCATCGAGATCATCGAAGGTCTCCGGGGACACACTTCCGGCTATGCGGTTCCCACGTTCGTGGTGGACGCGCCGGGCGGCGGCGGAAAGATCCCTGTCATGCCACAGTACATCATTTCCCAGTCGCCGCACAAAGTGATCCTGCGGAACTACGAAGGCGTGATCACGACGTATACCGAACCCGAACTGCCTAAGCTGGAATGCACATGCGATTATTGCACGGGCAAGAAACATTACGAATACGAAGGCGTGGAAGGACTCCACAGAGGCCAGAGACTGGCGCTTGAACCTCAGGATCTTCTCCGCCACAAACGCAACAAGAAATAGCAGAAAAAGACGGGCAGACTGAAAAAGGGCGGAGTGATCCGCCCCATTCAGTTTGTCGTCTGTCCCGGGAGCCGCAATGAGCCTTCTCGATCAACTGAAACGCGAATATCGAACGCTGTCCATCGTGGGTATGGCCAAAAATTCCGGAAAGACGACGACGTTGAACTACCTGTTGGAAGAAGCTTTCGACGAAGGACTGGTCTTAGGCGTCACCTCCACGGGCCGTGACGGAGAGAGCACCGACCTGGTGACGGGAACAGACAAGCCCAAGGTCTATCTGTTTACCGATACCATCGTCTCCGTGCCGGAAAAACTGTATGGAATGGCGGAAACGGGACTGGAGATCTTGGAAAGGACCGCCTACAGGACGGCCATGGGCAACGTGCTCATCTGCCGGGTTGCCGACAGCGGCTACGTTCAGGTCGCCGGTCCCGGAAGCATTCGGGCCCACAAGAAGCTCTGCGAGGACATGCTGGACTTCGGCGTGGATATGATCCTGATCGACGGGGCGATCGACAGAAAATCCATTGCGGCACCCGAGACTTCCGATGCCATCATCCTGGCCACCGGTGCAGTGATATCCCGCAGCCTCAAAGTGGTGGTGGAAGAAACCGTACACATCGTCTCTCTGTACCGGAGCGAACGATTGACAGACGAGCGGGCGCTTTCCGTACTGGCGGATTTCGAAGAGGAAGACTTCTGCGTGGCGGTGATCAACGACGCATACGACATGAACGTGCTGTCGGTACGCACCGGCCTGGGCGCCGGGGCGCTCCTGAACGATGCCATCGACGAACACACGAAATATGTCTACCTATCCGGCGCTCTGACAGAAAGTATCATCGCCGGCATCGACCCCGGAAAGTTTCGGGGATTTACGATGATCCTGCCGGATCCCACCCGGATCTTCGTCGGTGCCGTCAAATGGCAGCAACTCAGAAAGAAAGGATTCCGGCTTCGCGTATTGCGCAACATCAAAATTGCCGCCGTTACCGTGAATCCGTTTGCTCCTTCGGGTTATGCTTTCGATCACCGGGAGCTCCGGGAAGCCATTGCCGGATCCCTGCCGGATGTTCCGGTGTTCGATGTGCGCATGGGAGGCTTTGGATCCGATGAGTAAGATGAATGGTAAAATGCTGGCCAATACCAAGACCCGAAACGAGACCGGGTTCGAAAAGATCCTTTCCGACGTGGAACTCTGCACGGCGTACGGCACGCAGCGCAAGAAACAGCTGAAACCGTTTTTGCCCGGGCAGGAAGACGCGCTGAACCGGGAATACGACCATACCGACATCCTGTGCGCTGCGATCGAAAACGATCCTGCGCGGATCGAGGAAATGATCGGTGCGCTCTGGCACGTGAAAGAGATCGGACTGACTCTTTCCCGCTCGCTGAGCCAGACGCTCTCCGTGGTGGAGCTTTTCGACATCAAGACTTTTCTGCTGCGCACCGCGGAGATCCGCGATCTGATGGAGAAGCTGACCGAAAACGTGCCGGAGGACTATCGGCTGCTGGATACCGGGGCGCTTCTGGATCGACTGGATCCCTCCGGTGAACGGATCGATACGTTTTACATTTACGACGCCTTCAGTCCGGAACTGTCCGATCTGCGCCGGGAGAAGCGACAATGCGAAGGGGACCTGCGAAAAGTGCAAAAGCAGATCCGTTCCCGACTGGAAGAGTGTCACGGATTCAGGATGACGCCCAAGTGCGAACTGTTGGTGCCGAAAGCCGATAAGACTTTGACTGAACTGGTTTCGGGGCTTTCCGAGCTGCAGAAGGCCGACGAAGATT
>JAAYDG010000088.1 GCA_012729355.1 Clostridiales bacterium | reverse complement strand
TTTATCTGAACGTAAAATTCCCCGAGATCCGAAGACGTGTCACCAACTTGTCGTCCAGAGGCATTGTTTTTAAGCCCGGCCAAACGTTTGAAGACTTGTATAACGAACGAACGCCGCTGTACGAAAAGTATGCGGAGATCAACTTGAAAACAGAAGGCATGACAGCAAAAGAGACTGCCGATAAGATCCTGGCGCTCTTGGGATACACGAAATAAACGAAAAGATAAGCCAAGACAAGGACAAATCGTCCTTGTCTTTTGTTTTGTTTGCCTGCATATTTTATTTACATATCATTCGACAGAGACCGGGGAGGAGGACCGGCATATGGAACGATTTCTGAGTGAAAACTTCCTCCTGAAAAGCCAAACCGGCAAAAGACTATATCGGGAAGCGGCATGCAATTTGCCTATCGTGGACTATCACTGCCACATCGATCCGGCCGATATTGCATCGGACCGGGTCTATCGTACGCCGTCACAGCTGTGGCTGGACCACGACCACTACAAATGGAGACTGCTTCGGAGCAACGGAGTCGATGAAGCGTATATCACAGGAGACGCTGATGACTTCAGCAAATTCGAGCAATGGGCAAAGACGTTGGAAAAGGCTGCCGGCAATCCGCTCTACCTCTGGAGTCACATGGAGTTGAAACATTTCTTCGGCTATGAGGGATACCTGAAAGGAAGCAATGCCGCCGGAGTCTGGGACTTCTGCATGAAGAAGATCGGAACCGGAATTCGGGCATCGGATCTGCTTCGGAAGGCCGACGTGCGGCTGCTCTGCACGACGGACGACCCGGTTTCCGACCTTTCGTGGCACAGAGAATATCGAGCCGGATCCACGCACGCGCCCCGGATGCTCCCCACGTTTCGTCCCGACCGAATTTTGGCTGTGGGAAATAGGGATTATCCTCAGTATACGGCGGAATTATCAGCCTGTGCAAAGATTTCCGTGACCGACTTCGAGTCCTTGCGTCGAGCGCTGGATCAGCGAATGGATTATTTTTCCGAAAACGGCTGTCGCCTATCCGATCACAGTTTGTCGGAATTTCATTTGTACCCTTGGAAAGAGAGAGAGATCGACGAAATCATGCGGATCCGAGCGGGCAACGGTGTGGTTTCGACGGAGCAGCAGCATCAGTACCGGTCGGCTGTTTTGTGCTATTTGGCCGGCTCGTATGCGCGCAGAGGTTGGGCGATGCAGCTGCACTTCGGCGTCCATCGCAACGTCAACAGCATGATGTTCGCAACCCTGGGCGCCGACACCGGTTTCGACTGCATCGGAGGCCCCGTTTCATATCAAGATGTGGCAAGATTTCTCGATACGCTGCACAGAAACAACAATCTGCCCCGCACCGTGATATATTCCATCGACCCCGGCGACAATGCTGTCATCGATTCTCTGGCGTATAGTTTTCACGAGCCGGGAACGCGTTCCTTGATTCAGCACGGAGCGGCCTGGTGGTTCAACGACCACAAAGATGGCATTCGGCAACACCTGTCTTCGCTTGCAGCTCAGGGCCTGCTGGGTACTTTCATCGGAATGCTCACGGACTCCCGCAGTCTCTTGTCTTATGTCCGGCACGATTATTTTCGCAGGATTTTGTGCGAATTTCTCGGCGATCTGGTGGATGCAGGGGAATATCCAAACGATCCGCAGCTGCTGGAAACTCTGGTCAAAGATATTTCTTACCGAAACAGCCTGGCCTATTTCGGTTTGGAAATAGATGTATGATAAAGCTCAAGTCCACGGCACAAGGAGGCAACCATGGCACAGATCAAAATCGCACATACCGAAGAAATCGTCCATCAGTACAAGGAGGGATTTTCCGCAGTTCCCTTTTTAGAAGGGGCCTACGATCAGGCGCGCTTTGAAAAATGTTCGCTGCAACCGGGCCATTCCGTTTCACCGGAGGTCTACGGAATCGCACAGAACAATCAGCTCTTCATTTTTCTCGCAGGGAAAGGATATGTCACTACCCCCAGAGAAGCTTTCAATATCACAGAGGTTGCCGTATTTGTTCCCGAGTTCGACCAAGAACGCTTTACGATCACCTGCTCGACGGACAGCAAAGAAGCATTGGAGTTTATCCACGTGGTGACAGAACTGAACGACTATGACAAGGCCTGTCTGGTGGAAGCTCGGATCAAGTTGCCTCGGTTCCGTCTGCTTTCTCAGGGATGGGAATATGTTGAAGATTTTAAGCAGTCCGATACCAAGTCCGTGATGCTCATCGAGCATCGTAATCTGGGCAGACTGTCCATGGGCGCCGTGTTGGGCAAAGGCCCCACCGTGGTGGGACAACACATCCACAACGAGTTGGTCCAGTGGTATATCCCGCTTCCGGGATCCAAGCTCACTTACACGGCCGGCGGAGATCAGTACCCCATGAAAGGCGGGGATGTGAGTTTTACTCCCACCGGATTCTATCACGGTGCTCAGGCAGAAGAAGGAGACTCGTACGATTACATCTGGTTTGAGTTGTGCTGTGAGGGATACCCCGGCGAAATCAAATAAAGCGGTGAGAAATCAGGCAGGACAGATCAAATTAACCAGATCAGGATTGTTAGATCGACAGGCCTGGGAAGAAGCAGGCGTCAAACTGCCCGGCTACGATGTGTCCGCAGTGGCGGAGGAGACGATCCGCCACTGCGGGTGGATCCATTTCGGCGCCGGGAATCTCTTCCGTGCCTACCCGGCGATGCTTCAGCAGCGATTGATTCGCAGTGGGGATGCCGGGACCGGAATTCTGGCCGTTGTGGATGCCGTTTCCGAAACACCGGAAAAGATATACGCACCCTACGATCACTTGAGCCTCGCAGTTACACTGGATGCCGACGGACGATTTGACAAAGAAGTCCTCGGCTGTATCGCCGATGTGCTCTGGGCCGATCCCCGTAAGCCGGACTGGCAGAAGCTGGTCCGAGCTTTTTGCAGTCCGGATTTGCAGATCGCTACGTTTACCGTCACCGAAAAAGGATATGCGACGCATCTGCCGGACGGAACCGTCCGGCCGGAACTTGCGCAGGATCTGGAGCAGGGACCGGAAAAGGGTGTGAACTTGCTGGCCGCTGTCACCGCATTGCTGTTCCGCCGTTACAGGGCGGGCGGCATGCCCCTTGCTCTTGTGAGCCTGGACAACTGCGCTCAAAACGGCCGACGCCTGGGGGATGCAATCCGCTTTATTGCCGACGCGTGGCAGAAGAACGGATGGGTCGACCTCGGGTTTATAGCGTATCTCAGTGATGGAGCCGGAATCTCCTTCCCCTGGACCATGATCGACAAGATCACTCCCTATCCCTCGGAAATCGTACGGGATCATCTTCAGTCCCTGGGGATTGCAGACATGGATATCCTGCGGACAGGGCGGGGAAGTCTGAGCGCTCCTTTTGTCAATGCGGAGAGACAGGGTTATCTGGTCATCGAAGACCGATTTCCCAACGGTCGGCCTCCCCTGGAGCAAACCGGGGTGTTGTTCACCGATCGGGAAACCGTAGAGAAAGTGGAGAAAATGAAAGTGGGCACCTGTCTGAATCCGCTCCACACGGCGCTGGCATTGCTGGGTTGCCTGTTGTGTTATCCCACGGTTGCCTCTGCCATGACCCATCCGCTTTTGCCCGGATTTCTGAGGGCGATGGCAATGGAAGAAGGAATGCCGGTTTTGGAAGACCCCGTTCTTCTGGATCCCGTGAAATTTTTGGACGAAGTGCTGGAGGAACGGTTGCGCAATCCTTTCCTGCCGGATACACCCAAGCGCATCGCAACGGATACATCTCAGAAAATACCGGTGCGCTTTGGGACGACCTTACAAAAATATGCCGCTGTACAGCCCGACCGGCTGCAAGAACTCCGGTACATCCCATTCGTATTCGCCTGCTGGTTGCGCTATCTGCTGGCGACGGACGATAGGGGAAATCCAATGGAATTGAGTCCAGATCCACGTCTCGCGAACCTGCGGAAAGCGGTGGAAGGCATTGAAGTTGGAAGCCCGTGGAACCCCGGGCCGGGCGTGGAAGATCTTTTGCACGACCGGGAGACGTTCGGGAACGACCTTTGGTCCGCCGGTCTTGCGGAGGCTGTCATGGAACTGTTCCGGCAGATGTGCGAGGGACCCGGCGCAGTGGAAAAAGTGTTGACTCGAATCACCGGCAAATCGGATACTTGATAGGAGGACGGGATGAAAATGACACTGCGGTGGTACGGGAAAGAAGCAGATCCCATTCCACTGGAATACATACGACAGATTCCCGGAGTAACGGGCGTTGTGACCGCATTGATGGATATGCCCGCCGGGACTCTGTGGCCGTGGGAGCGGATTGCCGAGCGGAAACGACAAGTGGAAGAAGCCGGGCTGGAGATGAAGGTCATTGAGAGCGTGAATGTCCATGAAGATATCAAACTGGGTCTGCCCTCCAGGGACGAATACATCGAAAACTACCGGAAAACCGTGCAGCGGCTGGGGCAGGCCGGCGTGGAAGTGATCTGCTACAACTTTATGCCGGTCTTCGATTGGACGCGGACCGACCTGGCTTCCGTCAGGCCCGACGGCGCCACGGCACTGGCTTACCGTCAGGATCTGGTGGATGTCATCCGGGACCCTCAGGAATTTGCCGACAAGATCGAAAAAAATGTGCAGGGGTTTGAAATGGCAGGATGGGAGCCCGAGCGCATGTCAGAGGTCCGGAGATTGTTTGGCCTCTACAAAGGGGTTTCTCACGATGATCTTTTCGAGCATCTGGGGTACTTCCTGAATGCGGTCATGCCGGTATGTGAGGCGTACGGTGTCTCTATGGCCCTGCATCCCGACGACCCGCCCTGGGACATCTTCGGACTGCCCAGGATTATCACCGGACGAGAAAGCCTGGAGCGAGTCCTGGCTCTGGCGGATACGCCCTGCAACGGACTGACGTTGTGTGCCGGATCTCTGGGTGCGGATCCGGGCAATGATCTGCCTGCGTTGATCCGGGAATTCGGCGGCAGGAAGCGCATCCATTTTGCCCATATACGCAATGTAAAGCACTGCGGGCCGCGTCACTTTGAGGAAACCGCGCACTATTCCGATGACGGCAGCCTGGACCTGTATGAGATCATCAAAGCTTATGGTGATGTGGCGTATGAAGGATATGTCCGCCCCGATCACGGGCGAATGATTTTCGGCGAGACCGGGCGGGCGGGCTATGGTCTGTACGACCGGGCCCTGGGCGCTTCATACATCAACGGCCTGTGGGAGGCTGTCACCAAGAACGATAAAGGTAAGGAGAAGATCCTATGAACAGCATTTCAGATACCATTCGCCGGCTCGGCATCGTGCCGGTGATCAAAATCGACGATCCCGATCTGGCGATTCCTCTCGCAAAAGCGCTGGAAGCCGGAGGCCTTCCACTGGCTGAAGTAACGTTCCGTACCGCTGCGGCGGCCCAAGCGATCCGCAACATTGCCGCCGGTTGTCCGCAGATGACGATCGGTGCAGGAACCGTCACCACGACGGAACAGGTGGATGTCGCTGTGGAAGCAGGGGCCTCATTCATGGTCAGTCCCGGGTTCAACCCAAAGATCGTGCGCTACTGTATCGAAAAAAACGTACCCATATTCCCGGGCACCTGCACCCCCGGAGAAATGGAGCAGGCGATGGAACTGGGCTTGGACACCGTGAAGTTTTTCCCGGCGGAGGCAGCCGGAGGGATCGCTTTTTTGAAGGCGGTAGGCGGGCCTTATCCCACACTGCGTTTTATGCCGACCGGCGGGATCAAGCCGGAAAATATCGCCTCTTACTTGAGTCTTAAGAGCGTTATCGCCTGCGGCGGATCCTGGATGGTGCCGTCTGAATGCATTGCTGCAAAGGACTTTGAGACGATCACCGGACTGACTGCCGAAGCCGTGGCTCTGGTGCGTCGATGCAGAGAAGAAGGAGGGACAAAATGAATAAAAGAGTCGTAACCTTTGGAGAGATCATGCTCCGCCTGGCACCCGAAGGGTATTACCGATTTGTTCAGGCATCGGCATTCGGCGCAATCTATGGCGGAGGAGAAGCCAACGTGGCGATTTCACTGGCTAATTTCGGG
>JAAYDG010000087.1 GCA_012729355.1 Clostridiales bacterium | reverse complement strand
TACATGCACGACAAGTATGCCTACGAGAAGACTCAGATGGCCCTGCACGACACGACCGTTCATCGCTACATGGCCTTCGGCATAGCGGGTCTTTCCGTCTTTGCCGATTCCCTCTCCGCCATCAAATACGCCAGTGTGAAGCCGATCCGGAATGAAGCCGGACTCATCGTGGGTTTTGAAACCGACGGCACCTATCCGGCCTTCGGCAACGATGACGACCGGGTTGACAGCATCGCCGTCGAACAGATCAAGCTGTTCCTGGAAGAACTGAAAAAGAACCCGACCTACAGAAATGCAGAACACACGCTTTCGATTTTAACGATCACATCCAACGTGGTTTACGGAAAAAAGACCGGCGCGACCCCCGATGGCAGAAAAGCGGGCGCACCCTTTGCACCGGGCGCCAATCCCATGCACAACCGGGAAAAGAACGGCGCCCTGGCCTCACTCAATTCCGTAGCGAAGCTGCCCTTCGAACTCTGCCGCGACGGCATTTCCAACACCTTCTCCATCGTCCCGGGTGCGCTGGGCAAAACCGAAGCCGAGCAGCACCAAAACCTGGTGACGATCCTGGACGGCTATTTTTCCGGCAGGGCCCATCACATCAATGTGAACGTGCTGGATCGAACCCAGCTGCTGGCCGCTTACGAAGACCCGGAAGCTTATCCGAACCTGACGATCCGCGTCTCCGGGTACGCCGTCAACTTTATTAAGCTCTCCAAGCTCCACCAGCAGGAGATCATCGCCCGGACCTTTCACGAGGCAATGTAGCTATGTGTATGGGTCAAATCAACCAGTTCCAGAGCCTGGGCGCCGTGGACGGTCCCGGTCTTCGATATGTTGTTTTCATGCAAGGATGTCCGCTCCGTTGCATCTACTGCCACAACCCGGAGACCTGGAGCCGCGACGGCGGAGAATCCTATACCGTGGACGAAGTGCTGGAAAAGATCCTCCGCTGCCGGGCCTATCTTTCCGGCGGCGTAACGGTTTCGGGCGGCGAGCCCCTCCTGCAGTCCCCCTTCGTGATCGAACTGTTCTCCCGCCTGAAACAGGAAGGGCTCCATACCGCCCTGGATACCTCGGGCATCGGCGATACGACCTGCGCCGAAGCCCTCCTTTCCGTCACCGATCTGGTCCTCTGCGACCTGAAGTTCGCTACCGCCGCCGACTATCTGAAATACACCGGCGGGTGCCTGGATCAGGTGCTCGCCTTCCTTTCGCTCACAGAAAAAAAGCGGATCCCCCTGTGGATCCGTCATGTGGTCGTGCCCGGGCTCACCGCCGACCCGGCCTATATCGGAGCGATCCGCCGCCTGGCCGGCCGCTACTCAAACCTGCAAAAAATCGAGCTTTTGCCTTTCCGGAAATTCTGCGCTGCTAAATACGAAGCCCTCGGGATCCCTTTTCCCCTGGCCGGCACTCCGGAATGCAGCCGGGAACTCCTCGATCCATTGTTAGTACTCTGAGTTCTTTCTTTCGACGCCGCTTTCGTCGTACTGCTTCCGCTTGGCCGTGATCGACTCGATATCGATCCGGAAGATCTTCGTGTAAGACACGCCGATATCCGCCGCATGATCAAAATACGCCATCTTTTCCGGCGTGAACTTTCGACAGATGAGACGCAGAGCCATACGCTTTTCCTCCGGTGTCGTCACTTCGGACACCCGCCCTTCCACAATGGCGGATTCGTATTCCGTGGTAAAAACGCTGCGAATCAACCGAGAGGTCTTTTCCGGATCGCGTACCATTTCGCCGAGTTCTTCTTCCGTGTAGAGATCCGGCACCCGTACATCGCCCACGAACACGACGCGCACGCCGGCGCCATCGACCAGCAGGTCGACCTTGTGTCCTTCCCGGGCCGAGTGAAAATACAAGACACCGCCGCTGCGCGCCAGGGACAGCGGTACGCTGTAAGGCAGGTCCCGAGCATTGATCGACACGATTCCGTATCGGGCTTTGTCGATCACAGCCTCTCCGAAAGTTCGGTCCATCTCCCTGTCTTTTCTACGCATCGCCTGCACTCCTGCGCCTGATATCCGCTTCCGCCTTCCGGTAGAATTTGAAGTAGATCGCTTCTACGCTTTTGGCAAAATCCAGATAGGTATGGCTTTTGTTCGGACCGCTCCCCGTTGCGTCCGCCTTTAGCTGAAAAGGTCCTGTTTTCTCAAGCAAGCCTTCCAGTTGATCCCTGAACTCCTCAAAAGTTTCGTACTGCCAGCCGTTCACCCCGTCTTGGATCACATAGTCCAGGGAAGGATCCTTGCGACACAGGGCCGGCAATCCGTTGACCAGGGCTTCCAGCGTGGACAATCCCTGGGTTTCGCTTCTTGAAGCGCTCACAAAAGCATCTCCGATCCGATAGTAAGCCGCTACTTCGCTGTGCTTCACCATTCCGGCAAAGACAACCTGCCCGGGAAGTCCCAGCGCTCCGGCATACGTGCGAAGCGATTCCCGCCGGGGGCCGTCACCGACCACCAGCAGCGTCAGATCTTTTCTGGAAAGCTTCGTCATAAAAAGCATGATTTCTTCCAGGTTTTTCTCTTTTGCCAGCCTTCCGACCGCCACCAGGATTTTATTCTTTTCGGGAATTTTCAAACTGTCGCGAAGCGCTTTTTTTTCGTCGTCGCCGTTTCCCGTGGGCGCAACGCCCACATCCAATCCGGTAGGGATCACCTCGATCTCCGTCGAAAGACCGTAGCTCCGCAGCATCGCTTTCACCTTATCCGTCGGCACGACAACACAAGCGGTTCTGTCCAAAATCCTTTTGCTGAATTTTGACACCATCGCCCGGCCCAGTTTTTTGTTCGGAATAAAGTAATGCGTATAATCTTCGTAAACTGTGTGATACGTGTGAACAATGGGAATATCCAGCACCGCGGCGATATAGTTCGCCATATAGAACGTGCTGAACTCCGACTGGGAGTGGATGATATCGGGCTTCCACCGAATCAACGCACGTATATGTTTACTCACGCGCAAAGACGTGAAAGCCACGCGCGCGCCGGGATACACTCTGGCCGCATTCACGGAGCTGATATAGGTCACTTTTCCTTTGGTTTCAGACCGCCTGTTGGGCGAAACCGTAAGGATCCGCACCTCGTGCCCCAATTCGTTCAGTCCTTTGACAAGATTTTCAACGGATACCACCACACCGTTGATCACGGGGTCGTACCATTCTGTGGTGATGAGTACTTTCATGCGGTTCCGTCTACGCTCCCCCAGCCATGGCTGCAATGAGATCTGTCCGGGTAATGATGCCAACCAGAACACCCTTTTCGTCCGTCACCGGAAGCCTGTTGATCTTTTTCCGGGCAAGTAGGCGGGCAACTTCGTCGGCTGTTGCAGTCTGCGGAACTGTAATCACCTTTCGTGTCATGATATCTTTCACCATCTTCTTCCCCAGCAATTCAAAGCCCTTATTCATTGAAGTCATAGCCGCGATATCGGTATAAGGAGATATCCAGCCCGAGGAGCCTACGAGTGTCACGATATGAGACTGGCCGGAGAATTTTACGATATCGCTGCTGGATATGATGCCGACCACTCTGCGGTTTTCGTCCACCACCGGAAGGCCGCTGATGTGGTGCTCGGCCAGCATACCCGCAGCAGTCCGGATGCTCTCTTCGGGACCGATGCACTTGACTTCGGTCTTCATCATTTCTTTAGCTGTACCTACCATTTTCGTTCCCTCCTTCTCGTTCAATTGTCCTGCCGCTGACCGCCTATTCCATCTCCACCATCAGATCGTCTCCGACGATTTTGACCGGAAAGCTCTTCAGCTTCTGCGGTTTCACCTTGAAAAACAACAATTTCCCCGGCTCGTGCAGATCGCCGTTGACGACGTCAAACACGGATCCGTGCTTTGGACAGGTGATATAATGATCTTCCAGATTTCC
>JAAYDG010000086.1 GCA_012729355.1 Clostridiales bacterium | reverse complement strand
TACCGGGAGCAGGGCTATCTGATGGATACCCACACGGCGGCCGCATACAAAGTCTATCAGGACTATTTGGCGGAAACGGGGGACGATACGCCTGCGGTCATCACCGCCACGGCCAGCCCCTACAAGTTTGCGGGCAGCGTATGCCGGGCCCTGGGCCTGCCCGTGGCGGAGGATGAATTTTCCGCCATCCTGCAGCTGGCGGAAAAGACGGGCGTGCCCGTCCCCGCAGGCCTGCAAAATCTGAAAGAACGTCCGGTCCGGCACACGCGTACCGTTGCCCCCGAAGCCATGTCCGATACCGTTATGCATACGTTGAAGTAGAAGGAAACAGAATGAACCTGAATTCATACAAACACATCCATTGCGTCGGCATCGGCGGCATCGGCCTGTCGGCCATCGCCGAGATCCTATTGAGCAGAGGCTATGCTGTCTCGGGCTCGGACATCAAGGAAAGCGACGTGACAAAACATCTGCAAGCTCTGGGTGCGCAAGTCCTTATCGGTCACGATGCAGCGAATCTCGGGGATACGGATCTCCTGATCTTTTCCGCCGCAGTCTCTGCGGAAAATCCGGAGCTGGCCGCCGCAAAAGAAAAAGGGATTTCCGTGATGAGCCGGGCGGAAGCCCTGGGCGTCGTCATGGCGGATTACGCCCTGTCGGTGGCCGTATCCGGGACCCACGGAAAGACGACCACCACGTCGATGATCTCCCTGATCCTCGAAAATGCCGGCTTGTCTCCCACGATCCTGGTGGGCGGCATCCTGAGCGAGTTGAAGGGCAATGTGAAAGTAGGCAGCAGCGAATACTTCGTGACGGAAGCCTGCGAGTACATGGACAGCTTTCTGAATCTGAAACCCCGGGTGGAAGTGATCTTAAATATCGATTCGGACCATTTGGACTATTTTCGGGATATCGAACATATCGCCGATTCTTTCACGGCCTTTGCGGAACTGGTGCCGCCGGAAGGGGCGGTCGTGGCTTTCGACGCCAATCCTTTCGTCAAGGCGGCCGTTCATGATCTTCCCTGCAAGGTGATCAGCTACGGGTTTAACGAGACCAGCGACTTCTACGCCAAAAATATCCGTTTCAACAGCAACGGTTGCCCTGCCTATGATTTGTATCAGAACGGCATTTTTCAGGATACGCTCCAGCTGGCGGTACCCGGAGAGCACAATGTGGCCAACAGCCTGGCGGCCATCGCAACGTGCACTGAACTGGGCGTTCCGTCGAGTTTCATCAAGGAAACGCTCCGGACATTCACGGGAACGCGGCGTCGCTTCGACCTGCAGGGAATCACCTCTGCCGGTGTGACCGTCGTGGACGACTACGCCCATCATCCCACGGAGATCAAGGCCACGCTGGCTGCGGCGCAAAACGTGCCCCATCAAAAACTGTGGTGCTTGTTTCAGCCCCATACCTATACCAGGACCAGGGCGCTGTTCAACGAATTTGCCGAAGCCCTGAGCGCTGCGGACGCAGTGGTCCTGGCCGAAATCTACGGGGCTCGCGAGAAGAACATCTATCAGATCAGCGCTGCGTCTCTGGCGGAGAAGATCAAGGACATGCATCCGGAAAAGGAGGTATTCTTTATACCGGATTTCGAGGAGATGGCTGCTTTTGTGAAGGAACGGACAACCGCCGGCGATATGGTGATGACCATGGGGGCCGGCGACATTTACCGTGTCGGTGAGATCATCCTGGGAGCGGAAGACAGATGAAACGCACGGAAAGGGTCTGCAGGATCCTCCAGATCCTGACGGAAAATCCCAATAAGGACTTTTCGCTGGGCTATTTTGCCGCGTTGTTCGATTGTGCGAAATCCAGTGTCAGCCAGGACATGAAAACGATTCGCACCTCCGTGGAAGAGGGCGGATACGGGTTGGTGGTCACCACGGCCGGGGCCCGGGGCGGCGTCC
>JAAYDG010000085.1 GCA_012729355.1 Clostridiales bacterium | reverse complement strand
CGGCCATCACTTCCATCCCGGCGGCGATCTGGCCGCCGGCGCTGACTCGGATCACATCTGCGCCTTTTGCCGCAGCGGCCAGACATGCGGCTTCCGACATTCTGAAGCGATTGTTAAAACATACACCTAATTGCACGCCGGACAGCTCGGGCACATCGCAGCGAAGCTGTTCTACAAAGGCTCCGAACTCAGGCGGAAGCATCGTTCCGGCGGAATCCTCGATCGTAAACGTAGCAGCGCCGGCCTTGACGGCCGCCCTGGCCACATCGCAGAGAAATCCCCACTCGGCCGTGGTGGCGTCTTCGGCCACAAAATCCACATCTTTGGTATGGGATGCGGCCTTGTCCACCAGCCGTCCGATCAACGCCAGCACCTGAGGCGGTTTCAGCCCCAGCGTATACTCCATGCGAATGGCCGAGACGGGAAGCCCGATGCGGAGCATCGGCTTTTTGGCATCTTTCATCGCTTTCCATACGTTGTCGATGGATCCGGGATCCGAGCCGCCGTTGCAGCACAGGAAACTATGGCGCACCAGCGGCGCAATCGTCTTGATCAGAAGTTCATTCACCTTCTCCTCTGCGGAGAATGGGATCTGGATCACATCGACCCGGATCTTGTCCAATAAACGAACGATCTCAATCTTTTCTTTGAACCCTGCTGCGCCTTTTTCACGGAGGATCATCTCCTGTAAAGTCGCGTCGGTCATTCCTGTTTTTTTCATTTCTTCCATCCCTTTCGCGTAAAAAAAATGCCAGGCATATCATAGCCTGGGACGATTATTCACCGCGGTACCACCCAACTTACTGCGTCTTTCGCAGTCTCTCCAAGAATTCCGTCAAATCCTTTGCCATGGTAACGGGGCATCCGTGGCGCCTTACAGCCTTTTAGGGGTTTGGGGCGTCCTGCTCGGAAATGAGACCGCGCCTGTTCTTCGGGATCAGCTTCCACCAGCCGCTGATTCTCTGTGCCGCCCGAACAGGACGTAATTTCGTCATTGCATTTGTTTGTTTGGATTATATGGACTGATTATAAGTGGATGGAACAAAATTGTCAAACATTTTTTGTGGTATTTCAACAGTTTTCACAGGGCTCAGAAGGCGTCTACTTTTCTGAAGAAAAGATCGGTCTTTTTCCTCTGACGGGATTATGATATGATAACAACAGTCAAACAGCAATGCTTTTACTGGTTTTTCGGAGGCAAACAATGGACAACAACATTTCCAGACAGGACCTGTTCGACTGGTGCTCTATCCCCTATCAGGATTTGGCAGACAGAAAGGACCTGAAGGTAAAACTGAATATGAAGCCCGACCGGGCGCAGATCATGGAAGTGATCGGCAACATGATGGCTGACGAAGTATTGGCGTTCAACAAAGCCGGAAAAACACTGAAATGGGTCCTCCCGGCCGGTCCCACCGATGAATATGATGTTTTCATCCGCCGGATCAACCGGGAACGGATCAGCCTGAAAAACCTCTGGATCTTCCACATGGACGAATTTCTGGACTGGGAAGGGCGCCCCTACCCCGTGGCCGACACCTATGAAAGCCTGGAAGGCACCATGAATGCTTGCTTTTATAACCGGATCGACCCGGAATTGACAGTTCCCCCCGCTCAGCGGATCTGGCCGCGAATCGACGATCTGGACCGACCCGACGCGCTGTGCAAAGAACTGGGAGGCATCGACACCCTGTGGGCAGGCATCGGAGCCAAAGGCTTGGTGGCCTTTAACGAACCGCCTTACCGCTATACCATGCGGCTTTCCATGGAAGAGTACGCTGCGTCGAAAACCCGAATCCTGGATTTGAACGACGATACCATCGTGGCGCTTTCCCATCGATCCTTCGGGGGCTGCTACGATGCGGTGCCGCCCCGGGCCGTCACTATCGGATTCGGGATCATGACCACGGCCAAACGCGCGGTCTACATGGTTGCCACGGGAACCTGGAAACAGACGGTCGTTCGGGTGATCCTGTTCAGCGAACCGACGCTGGAATATCCGGTCACGCTGCTGCCCCGCTATATCCCCGACATCACACTGTGTACAGATTACAATACCATGGACCACCCCCTGTCCCGTGAACTGAAAGGCTGGTAACTATGGAACGGAAAACCGACGTCATCGTACTCAACAGCCACGGCGTAGGCCAATACGCCTACACCGACCGGATGCCCCGGTGGGGAGAAACCATGCGGGTCACCCGCTGGCATATCGACCAGGACGGCGGAAAGGGGACCAACATCTCCGTAGCCTTGGGCCGTCTGGGCTTGAACGTTTCCTATGTGGGAAAGGTTGGGAACGATCCCTGGGGAGACCTGGGAGAAAAATGGATGCAGGATGCCGGCGTAGATACCACATTCCTGTATCGGACAGACGAAGTAGCCACAGGAACCGCGCTGATCCTCCTGGGGCCCAACGGAGAAAACGCCATCATCGACGGCGACTCCAGCGCCGAAAAGCTGACGGAGGAAGAAGTCCGCAATGCCATCGCAGCCAGAGCCGAAGCCCGGATGTTCGTCACCGGCTTTGAGATCCCCGAACACTTGTCTCTGTACGGGGCCCGCTATGCGAAGGAATTGGGCATGACCACGTTTCTGAATCCCAGTCCGCTCCCGGAGCAGCCCATGGAACGATTGAACTTCGTGGACTATCTGGTCCTGAACGAAGTGGAAGCCCGGGCACTGCTGGAACTCCAACGTGACGCAGCCATGGATCCGGCAGACATGGCGCGCCGATTGAAACGGCGCTACGACTGCCCTCACGTGGTCTTGACGCTAGGGGCCCGAGGCAGCGTGATCCTGGATTCAAAAGACGATCTATGGAACGTTCCGGCGCCCAGACCGGATCAGATCATCAACACCGCCGGCGCGGGAGACGGATATTTGTCTGCGCTGGTCTACAAGCTGTTCAAGGGCGATTCGCTCCGGGATGCCACAGCATGGGCCAGCAGCTATGCGGCTCTGACGGTGACCATCCACGGAACGATACCGGCCTACCGTCCGCTGGAGGAAGTCGAGGAATTTATCCACAAGTATAAATAAAACAGAAGCGGGACCTGCCGATGCGTCGGCAGGTCCCGCTTTTTTATACAGATCATCAGAGGGAACGGATAAAGGCGTCCACTTCCTTTGCATAGGGATATCCCATGCCGGGCTTTCGTGTCATGGAACCCTTCCGCGTTACTTTGAACGCAGCGTAACGACCGGCATATTCGGCGGCCTGTCTCACATCCAGTCCCCGAATAAGGCCCGAAGCAAAAGCGGCAAGGTAGCCGTCCCCGGCGCCGATGGTGTCCACGGCATCCACGGGGACGGGATCCACTTCAAAGTATGCGTCTCCGACCAGCACTGCGCTGCCCTGTTCTCCGCAGGTCAGGATGACGCCGCCGCACCCATACACCTTCTTCAGGTTTTCGGACATCTGACGGACGCTGTCCGGGGCGTCCTCCTCCAGTCCCAGAAGCGCCCGGGCTTCCACATCGTTCAAAATGATGTAGTCCAGATACGAAAGATCGCCCATCGGTCCGTCGGGTAAAGGGCTCACGTTACAGAACGTCGTCAGACCGAATTCTTCTTTGGCCATCTTTGCGCCGTCCAGCGCTTTGCGCCAAGGCATCCCAAAACCTGTAATGAAAATTTTCG
>JAAYDG010000084.1 GCA_012729355.1 Clostridiales bacterium | reverse complement strand
TATGTCGAAGGGCTGAAACCCGTACGGATCAAGATCGAAGAAACAGCGGCGCGCAGTGTGCACGGCGGCACCGGCTTTGCCAAGTGCGGCGGGAACTACGCCGGTTCGTTCCACGCGACAGTACAAGCCGAGAAAGAAGGGTACTCCCAGGTGCTCTGGCTGGACGGCGCCACGAAGCAATATATCGAGGAAGTCGGCAGCAACAACATCATGTTCAAAATCGGCGGGAAAATCGTAACGCCGGCCCTGGGCGATACGGTGCTTCCGGGCATCACACGCAAGTCCTGCATCGAAATGTTCAAAAAGTGGGGCATGGAAGTGGAAGAGCGTCAGTTGTCTGTAGCCGAGTTGCTGGAACAGCTGGAAAAAGGCAACGTGGAAGAGGTCTTCGGTGTAGGGACCGCCGCCATCGTGACCCCGGTGGGGGTTCTGGGCTACGGCGGCAAGGACTACGAGTTCAACGGCGGACAGATCGGAGAAACGACCCAACGACTGTACGATGAACTGGTCGGGTTGCAGTTCGGCAGGCGTCCGGACCCCTTCGGGTGGACCGTACAAGTAGGCGAATAGATTTTTCGGGGGGCGGTACGACCGCCCCCGCTATATGGTAGATCATCGGCAGCCGGTGGGGATCGGCTGCGGTAAGGAGCGGAAATCAGTACAATGAAAGAAAGAAGAATTGTCATTATGGACGGCAACGAGGCGGCGGCCTATGTTGCCTATGCTTTTACGGAAGTTGCGGCCATCTATCCCATCACCCCTTCTTCGCCCATGGCCGAAAAGACCGATGTGTGGTCCGCGGAAGGAAAGAAAAATCTATTCGGGCAACCGGTAAAGCTGGTGGAAATGCAGTCGGAAGCCGGGGCCGCCGGGGCAGTCCACGGCGCGCTGGAGACCGGGGCCTTGGCCACAAGCTACACTTCGTCTCAAGGACTGCTCCTGATGCTACCGGTGATGCACCGCATCTCCGGGCAGCGACATCCCGGTGTGCTGCACGTGGCGGCCCGCACGGTGGGGACTCATGCGTTTTCCATTTTCGGAGATCACTCCGATGTGATGAATTGCCGGGGAACCGGCTTTGCCATGCTTTCCACCTCCGGCGTCCAAGAGGTCATGGATCTGGCAGGCGTAGCGCATCTGGCCGCTATCAAAAGCCGGGTGCCGTTCCTTCACTTCTTTGACGGCTTCCGCACATCCCACGAAATCAGCAAGATCGAGGCCATGGAGTACGAAGAGCTGGCCGAAATGCTGGATCGGGAGGCGCTCCAGGCATTCCGCGACCACGCGCTCAATCCGGAAGAACCGGCCCTGCGCAGCACGGTCCAAAACCCGGATATCTATTTTCAGGTGCGGGAGGCCAATAATCGCTTCTACGATGCTGTACCGCAGATCGTAGAAGGATACATGGATCAGATCTCGGCGCGCACCGGGCGTACGTACAAGCTTTTCAATTACTACGGCGCGCCGGACGCCACGGAAGTTGTCGTGGCCATGGGATCCGTCAGCGGCGCCATTCGCGAAACTGTGGACTACCTGAATGCGCAGGGTCGAAAGGTCGGTTTCGTTCAGGTCCATCTGTTCCGGCCCTTTTCCATCGGCAGACTTTTGGATGCGATCCCCGAAACAGCCCTGCGGATCGCTGTCTTGGATCGCTGCAAGGAAATGGGTTCCGCCGGAGAGCCCCTTTATCAGGATGTGTGCACCGCTTTTTCGCAAAGCGAAAGATGCCCCCTGATTGTGGGCGGCCGCTACGGTTTGTCTTCGAAGGATACCACACCCGCCCACATCGGCGGCGTCTACGAAAATCTTCGCAGCGCGAAACCTCTCAACGGCTTTACCATCGGCATTGTCGACGACCTGACCCATCTTTCCCTGGCGCCGGACGCAAAGATCCCGCAGGGCAGAGAAGGTGTTTTTGCCTGCAAGTTTTGGGGCCTCGGATCCGACGGAACGGTGGGGGCGAACCGCAACACCGTGGAGATCATCAGCAAGCATACGGATTTCTACGGACAGGCGTATTTTGAGTATGACGCGAAAAAATCCTTCGGTATCACCAAGTCTCACCTGCGCTTTTCCAAAGCGCCCATCGATTCTTCTTATTTGGTGCGAAAAGCTGATTTTATCGCTTGTCACCACCAGACATTTTTGGCTCAGTACGACATGGTCTCAGAGCTTCTGCCCGGCGGGACGTTCCTTTTAAACTGCGCCTGGACGGTGGCAGAGCTGGAAGACAGGATCCCGGGGCAGGTCAAGCGGGCGCTGGCCGAAAAACAAGCGAATTTCTACATCATCGATGCCAGCGGCATCGCCCGGGACCTGGGTCTGGGGATCCACGCCAACATCGTGCTGCAATCCGCTTTCTTCCGTCTCATGTCGGTGATCCCGGCCGGGGAGGCGGACGGCTATCTGCGGGAAGCGGTCCGAGAGACGTATTTCACCAAAGGCGACGCTGTGGTGGAGAAGAATCTGAACGCCGTGACCCGGGGCGCCGAAGCGCTCATAAAGGTAGATATTCCGGAAAGCTGGGCATCGGCGCCGGATGAGATCGCCGGGGCGTCGGCCGATGTGCCGGAGGTGATCCGGGATTTGCTGCGGCCGATCAACGCGCAAAAGGGAGATGATCTCCCTGTGAGTGCCTTCGAAGGATACGAAGACGGCCAGGTGGAGCTGGGACTTACGGCATACGAAAAGCGACGGATCGCCGCATCGGTGCCCGTGTGGAATTCCGAAGCCTGTCTGCAATGCAATCAATGTGCTTTTGTGTGCCCTCACGCTGCCATTCGTCCTTATCTGCTCCATGCCGTCGAAGCCGACGCTGCGCCGACAGATATGAAGCTTGTCCCTGCGAAGGGAAAAGCCGCCGTCGGACTGTTCTACACGCTGTCGGTGAGCACCGACGACTGCACGGGCTGCGGCAGCTGCGTGTCTTCCTGTCCCGCCAAACAGAAAGCCCTTGCGATGGCGCCGATCGACCGGGTTCCGCCGGGAAGGGAAGCATGGGCCTACGGTCTCGGCATTTCGGATAAGAAAATCTTCGATCCCTTTACAGTGAAAGGCAGTCAGTTCAAGGAACCTCTGCTGGAGTTTTCGGCCGCTTGCGCAGGCTGCGGAGAAACACCCTATGCCAAGTTGCTCACCCAGCTCT
>JAAYDG010000083.1 GCA_012729355.1 Clostridiales bacterium | reverse complement strand
TAGCCGCTGGCGAAGACCACGGCGGCCCGGGCGCCGGCGGCGGCGCCTTCTTCCAGGAGGCCGTTCACCGTGGGTTTCGGCGTGCAGATCACCATCAGATCGACCTGTTCCGGCAAATCGGCCATACTTTTATGACAGGGCACGCCGAAGACCGACGCCCTTGTGGGACTGATAAAATAATATTTGTCCGCAGACATATATTTCATGACATTTCTGCAGGTGTCGGAACCGAAACCCGGTTTTTCCGAGGCGCCGATCACTGCGATCTTGTTCGGTTTCAGCAGTCTCTTGATGTCCATTACACTGCCTCCATGCCTTTGCGGAAGCAGGTTTCGTTGGCGGGCGCTTTTTTCCCTTTTGCTTCAAAATAGTCGTTGATCCGGGCGATCAGGAATTCCGGATCGAAGAGATCCGTGGCCGCTGCCAGCACGCCGATCATGGCGATATTGGCACCTCTGGGGTTGCCCAGATCGTTGGCGATATCCGTTACCGGGGCTTTCACCACACGGATGTCTTCCCGGTAGGTGCGGTTTGCGTCTACCAGGGAGGAATTGACCAGAAGAAGACCGCCGGGCTTCAGCATGCTTTCGAACTTGTCGATGGCCGGGGCATTCATGGTGAACACGATATCCGCCTGACGGATGACAGGGCTTGCGATTTTTTTCTCGCTGATCTTGATGGCACAATTGGCTGTGCCGCCTCTCATTTCAGAGCCGTAGGAGGGATAGAAGATCACATTTTTGCCTTGTTTCATTCCGGCATGGATCAACAGCATTCCCGCAGTCAGGACACCCTGTCCGCCAAAACCGGCGCATATCATCTCTGTCATTTCGCATCTCCTCCTTTGAATTCGCCCAGAGGGAAGTGTTTCGTCATTTCATCCAGCAAAAAGTCCTTGGCCTTCAGCGGTGCCAGATTCCAGTTCGTGGGACAGGGCGACAGCAGTTCCACATAGCAGAGCCCCTGGTTGTTCATGTGCTTTTCGAAGGCTTTGCGGATCATTTTCTTGGCGCGGTTGATATTGGCAGCGCCGACCAGGGCGCCCCGGGCCAGGTACCCGATGTCGAAGCCAGAATAGGCATCCTCGATCCGGAAAGGCTTTCCGAAGCGGGCCGCATCCTTCCCGTAAGGGGAGGACGTGGTCTTCTGTCCGGGCAGCGTGGTGGGGGCCATTTGGCCGCCGGTCATGCCGTAAATGGCATTGTTGACCACGATCGCAATGACGTTGTCATTGCGGAGGCCCGCGTGGATGGTCTCGGCCATGCCGATGGCATAGCCGGCGCCGTCGCCGTAGTAGGCCAGGACCGGATTGTCCTTCCGGACTTTCTTCAAACCGATGGCGGTAACCAGGGTCCTGCCGTGAGCGGCCATGACCGTGTCAAAATGCCAGTCTTCCAGGTGCAGGGATCCGCAGGCCACATCCACCGTGGTGATCAGCTTGTCGGCCAGTCCCATTTCTTCTGCCACTTCTGCGATCAACCTGCCGGCCACGCCGTGGCCGCAGCCCGGGCAAAAGCCGCTTTTGTTGAATGTCACTCGTTCAGGTGCTTTTAATTTCATGTCCGGTCACCTCCCTTTGCCGCTCGGATCACTTCTTCGGCCCTGGCGATCAGTTCTTGGGTGTCGCTGATCGAAAAGATCGAACCGGAATGATACACGGGTATTTTACATCCGGTGGCCAGCCGCACATCGTCGGTCATCTGGGCCAGCAGATTCATTTCATTGGTCATGAATGCTTTGACTTTCTTGGCTTCTTCGAAAGCCTTTACCGGGAAAGGGTACAGCGTGATCGGCCGGATCAGGCCCACTTTAAGCCCTTTGGCCCGGGCCCCTTCCACCGCTTCTTCGCAGACTCTGGAGCTGATGCCGAAGGCCACAAAGACCAGCTCCGCATCCTCCACCGCCGTGCTTTCCCAACGCTGCTCTTCCGCTTCCATTTTCGCATATTTTTCCCGCAGAAAATCTTCGTAAGCAGGTCCCATGGAGTAGAAAATATTCTGGATCTTGCGATACTTTTCCGTTACTTTCCCGCCCTTCACCGACCAGTCGAACTTGTCGATGTCATGCTCTTTGAATTCCGGCAGTTCCACGGCCTCGATCATCTGTCCGATGGCGGCGTCGCTGGCCATCAGCACCGGATGCCGGTACTTCTCGGCCAGATCGAACGCCAGATAGGTCAGGTCCGCATTCTCCTGCACGGAGTTGGGCGCCAATACGATCGTTCGGTAATCTCCGTGCCCGCCGCCCCGGGTCATCTGCCAGTAGTCTCCCTGGCCTTGGGCGATATCCCCCAGACCGCTGCCGATGCGCATGACATTCACGATCACAGCGGGAAGATCCGAAGCACAGAGGTAGGAAATCCCCTCCTGTTTCAGGGAAAATCCGGGACCCGAAGAAGTGGTCAGCGCCCTGGCGCCGCCGGAAGCTGCACCGAACACCATGTTCACTGCCGCCAATTCCGATTCTGCCTGTGTATACGAACCGCCTACCTCATCCATCCGCCAGGAGAGATATTCCAATATCTCCGTCTGGGGCGTGATCGGATAGCCGGCAAAAAATCTGCATCCTGCACGAAGCGCGGCTTCCGCCAGAGCTTCGTTGCCTTTCATCAATACGCGTTCGCTCATTGCCGCCTCCTTACAAAATCTCAAAAACATAGTCCGGGCATACTCTGTAGCAGGAGCCGCACCGGATGCACTTCTCCTGGTCGACCACGATGGTCAGATAGCCCTTGGCGTTCATGTGGTCACCGAAGGAAATGGCCTGTTTGGGGCATTCCGCCACGCAATAGCCACAGCCCTTGCATCGGGTGACATCGGTTCTGTTTTTTTCCATAATATTCTCCGTTGTCTAAATATCGGGGGTATCGAAGGTGTCGGGGGCAAAGATCTGTCGGGCGATCTCCCGGGTGTAGCGTCCCGTCTTATCGGCTTCTTCAAAGAGTCTGCGGGTCTGCTTGCGCACGATCCTCTCCGTATCATCCACGATGTCCTGGGGAACGGGATCCTTGACGATCCGAAAAACCAGGGCTTCATAGATCCGGACGCCGCCGGTGTTGGCCACGAAGTCCACCACCACATCCACGCCTCTCTTGTGCAATATCTCATCGGCTTCGGCCGTTGTGGGAATGTTGGCGGCTTCCACGATCAGGGAAGCCTGAACTTTGTCCGCATTGCTCTTGTTGATCACGTCCTCCAGTGCAGCGGGAATCAGGATATCGCAGGGCATTTCGACCCATTTGCTGTTGGGCAGGACTTCGTACTCCGGCGCAAAGACCGTCGGATCCATCTCGCCTTTGGGTTTCTTGGTCTCTACCAGCTTTTTGACATCCAGGCCGTCTTTGCAATAGACCAGGCCGTTCACATCTGCGAGACCCACGACCTTATAACCCATCTTATCCAGACAGTAGGCACAACTGGCGCCCACGGCGCCAAACCCCTGAACGACCACAGAAGCACCGGGCTTTCCGTTCTTGAAATTCCAAGCTTCGTCTGCCGCAAAAGCCACGCCGTAGCCGGTGATCATGTCGTACATTTTAAAGCCGTCATACGTCAGGGCGCAGGCGGCATCGTGATTTTTGATCCCCTGCTGGATCTCCGGATCCTTTTCCATGGCCTTGGTCTGGGGCAACCCGATCCCGAGATCGTCCAGAATGTCCAGCACATCGCCGTAGTCCACGCCCAGGTCTCCGCCGATGGATACACCGGCTTTGATGTAGGGAGCCATGGCCGTCAGATAGCGACGGAGCACGTCCAGGGCATCCGGTGCTTTGTAGTCGTAAGCAATCCCTCCTTTGCAACCCCCGGTGGTCTCCGACTCGATCGCTTTATACTTGTAGCCCATGGTCGTTGCCAGCCGGATCACTTCTTCCCGGGTGACGGAGGGATGCATCCGCGTGCCGCCCCCACAGTAATTTCTGACGAAGTTGAAGGCGCACAACCAGCCTTTCGCTTCGGTTTCCGTGTCGTTCCATTCCACGACGACGTACGGTCTCTTGTCTGTCATAACACTGTCTCCTATTGGTTCCAATCAAATCAACCGGCTGTATTTCGGTGTTGGGAACAATCGCCGAACCCCTATGCGTCCACATGGTCGCCGAGGCATAAGATCGAACACATTTTCGCAAGCCCCAACTGCACATTTTCGCAAGCCGCATAAGGCTGCAATCGAGTCTATTATATACGCCGACGTCTTCCTGTTCAAGAAAAATGCCGCCGCTCTGCGGCCTTGGAGAGAGCTGTGGCAAAAATGCGTTGCATTTTTGCTTCCGTTCGATCAAATCAAAAATAATAGCGGTTTGAACACAAATAACTGTATATGTTCTCTCACATTATTCTCCACTTCCCGGCAGACGAAAACTTGCGCAAAAGGTAGGTCATTGTCTGCCGGCCGACCCGGAAGGAACCCTATGGTTCCCTCGATGCTGCTCTTGGTGCCTGTAAAGCAGCGGATATGACAGTGCAGCTCGAATTTCCTTCGATTTGACCCGGTTTCCGGCCCCTTTCTCCCGGGTTTCGACCGCCGGAGTTCTGCCGGCCGGCCCGGAAGGAACCCTATGGTTCCTTCGATGCTGCTCTTGGTGCCTGTATAATAGGGTAAGAGCCGGATCGACCCGGTTTCCGGCCCCTTTCTCCCGGGTTTCGACCGCCGGAGTTCTGCCGGCCGGCCCGGAAGGAACCCTATGGTTCCTTCGATGCTGCTCTTGGTGCCTGTA
>JAAYDG010000082.1 GCA_012729355.1 Clostridiales bacterium | reverse complement strand
TCAGTGATGGAATCTACGATGCGGGGGTGGACCTGAGCGATTATGTGCTGCCTGATGCCGGTACGGGTTCGGGAGGGCTTTTTCAAGCGCTGATGAAAGGCGATGCTGATGCTGCGTCTGTCCTTGCCAGAAGCCTGGTCGCAGGCGGAACCATCATCGATCCGGGGTTCATTTCTTCTTATGCGGTCCGCATTCTTGCTCTGGAGGCCTATAATCGAAGCACCGGTGTCATTCCTGTGGTATACAGTACGAGCGGCGCAATCGACCACCTTTTGGCATCGCGGAATCCTCAGGGAGGATACAACAACGGAGAGGACCCCTCTTACGATGATGCCGGATGGGCTTTGGCGGCTCTTTCGCTGCCGGAATTTTCCGGGTATCCTGGTATCAGCGCAGAAATAGCAAATCTTACCGCATGGATCCGTGCCGGACAGGAAAACAGTGGAGCCTATTCCTCTTATTGGAATTCGGTAGGGTCAGAGAGCGCCAACTCGACGGCGTGTGTACTTTTCGGCTTTTCAGCATCGAACGAAGATTTAAGCACCTGGACCACAAATCCTGCCATCGGCCTTGTCAACAGCAGTTTATATAACGAAACAGATGGATGGTCCGTGGGATCCGAGACTTGGAACGCCATGGCAACCAGGCAGGCGGCTCTTGCCTTGGCCGAGATCGAAACCGGAGAATCCTTTTATGCCAACATCTGTCTCAATGCCATCGAGCACATGAGCCTGACACTTCAGGTCGTAAAACCTGACGGCTCCTATGTGGAAAAAAGGATCACGGCACCGGCAGCCGCTTCGATGGACGACCTTATTTCTCAGGTTATCGATGCTCCGGTCAGTGGCGGATATGACTGCTATGTGGACGGAACCCTTGTTGTGGAAGTAGCAGACGGCGACACGATTTTTGCCGTTGCGGATGCGTATGACGGTATCGCTTATTTTTCGCTGGAAGACAGCGACGTCGGCGTCCCCCGGGCGGAGATCCCCTTCGGTGGAACTGCGTCTTTCACTTTGCATCAGCTGACTTTGGATGGTGGGGTTGACGCAGTATTGGGCGGGATCGGCGTGGATATCAACGGCGACGGATACAGCGACCTGACGACGACCACGGCAGGAGCCGTGTCATGTTCACCCATCAGTGCTGTGACACGATTGGATGCCCTGGTCACACACGATGGCTCTGTGGCGCTGCTGCCGGCCTACATCGACATGGCTTCCGGCGGAACACAGAATAAAACAGTATCCGTGCGCATCGAAGGACCTACGGAAAACATCTTGTACTATTCTGCCATCGATGTGGTCGGCAGCGGCGAGACTCGTCTTACCGCAGGCGACGCGGTCGTCCAAGCTTTGAATCATGCCGGAAAGACCTATACCTACAGCGATGGCTATCTCAGTGCGGTGGACGATATCGCAGCGGGATCCCTCAATCCTCCTGCTTATGATGGATGGCTCTATTACATGAATGGAGAGCCCGGGAGCGGACTCGGGAATCAAGTGATCGATGACGATGATGAGATCATCGTATATTACGGCTATTTCCCGGGGTGGGGGACGGACTTGGTTCGACTTGAGACGGAAGCCTCCGGCAGCGAAGTGACGCTTCGTGTGCTAAACGGCGACACACCGGTGGAAGGCGTTTCAGTGATCTGGAACGGAACGACACCGTCCGGCATCACCGATGCATCGGGGATCTTCCGTCTAACTGGCGTGGCGGCGGACACCTATACTGTTCAGATCGCAAAAGTTGACGCGTACGGTGTCCCTCAAATCGTCCGCCTGCCAGCGGGGACCACGGTCACGCTCACAGCCGATGGAGGAACTTCTCACGGCGGCGGCTCCGGCGAGACTCAAACTTCTTCTATCGTCTATTTGACAGTGAAAGGACTTCGGGGGACGACGCTTTATTCCAGAGCGGAGCACACATATTTCGTAGGCATGACTGCCCGGGACATTTTGGATGAGTCGAATCTAACGATCACCGGAAGCGGGAATTACGTGAGCGCGATCAACGGTTTGGCTGAATTCGATCACGGCCCCGGATCCGGATGGCTGTATATGGTGAACGGAGAACTCTCCGGTTCGATCGCAGCGGATGCGTACCGACTGGAAGCGGACGACAATGTCGTTTGGTACTATACCAGCGATTACACTTCCGACAACAATGTCCAGTCTTCGCTGAATGAGCTGGAGGAAGAGGAACTCCTTCCGGGGGAATTGCCGGAAGAAGCCGGCGGGGGACGAGTCTTTTCCGATATCCCGCAGGGTGCCTGGTATCAGCAAGCTGCGCAGGACGCGGTGCGCCATGGGTTGTTCAACGGTATGAGCGATCAGAACTTCGGGCCGGATCTCCCCATGACCCGGGAGATGTTCGTGACGGTCCTGGGCCGCCTCCATGAGGCGGGCGGCGTTGCCGCCGCCGGAGATCCGGCCGGGTTCGGCGATGCCGCAGCGGATTCCTATTACGCCCGGTACATAGCCTGGGCCGCGGAGAACGATATCGTTCAAGGCATGGGCGATGATCGTTTCGGCGTGGGTGCACCGGTCACCCGGGAGCAGATGGTCACCTTTGTCTATCGCTATTTTCGAATGCTGGGTCTTTTCGAGACGGAACATATGGGAGAACTGGAACGATTCCGGGATGCAGAAAGCGTTTCGGATTGGGCAGCGGATGCGTTCCGCTGGGCTGTCGGCAAAGGACTGATCACAGGACGGTCTTCGGACCTGCTGGATCCCTCGGGCCGCAGCAGCCGGGCAGAGGTTGCAATGTTTATTCTGAGGTGTTTTAATATGATGTATGAAAACACTGTTTAACCTGACGACCGACGCCTACGATCTGCTTCGGTTTCGGGACAGCACGGATATGGAAAATGCCTTAGCGGGGTTTGACGGATTGGAACTGATGGTTTGCGGTCCCGATGACCGTGACATCCTGCACCCGGGTTTTGTCGAGGGACTCCACATGAGTCTCTTTGGCTGCTGGCTGGATTTCTGGAACGGAGACCGGTCCGCGGTGCTGAAAGAATTTGACACGGAAGAAAATGTCCGCAGTTGCTTCGGGGGAACGAATCCCATGGCCCTTGTAAGAAAATTTCGGGAGGACCTGGATCATGCTGAGGCATACGGAGCCGAGTACGTGGTATTTCATGTGTCGGACTGTACTACTGAAGAGGTTTTCACCAGAAGATTCCGGCACACGGATCGAGAGGTGATTCGGGGCGCCTGCCAGATACTGAACCTCCTGTTTGAAGATCGGCAGACCGGACCGATGCTTCTGCTCGAAAACCTTTGGTATCCGGGTTTGGATTTTACGAATCCGGAAATGACTGAATTACTTATGGATGGGATTCGATACCCTAATAAGGGAATTATGTTGGACACCGGGCATTTACTGCATACAGATTGGACGATCCGCACCCAACAGGAAGGGCTGGCTTATATCCACCGTCAGCTGGATGCCCACGGAGATCTGGTGAAATGGGTGAGAGGCGTACACTTGAATCAGTCCCTCACCGGAGAATACATGCGCAGGATCGCTGCACATCCGCCGGAGATGAAGGATACGTATCAGGAACGCCAGTGGCAACTGCTGGAATACGTGATCCGATCTGATGCGCATAAACCTTTTACGTGCAGCGGCATAGAGGACCTGATCCGGCGCATCGATCCGGATTATCTCGTTTTCGAATTCATCACCCGGAATCGGGCGGAGCACCGGCAAGCGCTGTGGATCCAACAGCAAGCACTGCGCTGAATACAAAAGAACCGGCTGCAATTGCAGCCGGTTCGTGGGTTCTTTTCTCTTGCTAGTTGACTTCGGCGGATGGATCTCACGCAGGACCCTTCAAGAGCTTCAGTCCCCTGGCCAGCTTCGACTGATCTTCCGGAATCAGTCCGTATTTGTCAGCCAGTTTCGTCCCCAGTTCTTTCAGTTCTTTTACATCTCCTGCAAAGAGTTCGATTTCCAGCTCCAATATCGGTTCTTCACCCATGTCCGTTACGATGCTTCCCGTGTCGATAGCGATCTCCATGAGGCAATCGTTCAGATCCACGCGCATACGCCGGCGAAGATAACGTGTTTCCAGCATGTTGGTCAGAGGCTTGTCTCCGATCATCTGAACCAGCGCCTTTCCGTCTTCGCTTTCGGAAAAGAGATCTGTGGGCGGGTCGATAAAACACTGCTCTCCGTTCACCGGAACGTTGATCTCTTCCCGTTCGTGAAAGCCGTTGGAACTGTGTCCGCCCCACTTGAGCGTTGCAAAAATGCTCTCTCCTTCCAGCCGGACACGAAAAGCCATGTTATTGGCGGAAAGAACGTGATCCTCGGTGTCGAAATATACTGCTTTCATCACCAGTTTTTCCCGGGTGGACGGATCGGCGATCGCCAGAAGACACTCGTCGTCCCACAGGGCGTCGGCCATCTCTCGATCTTTGATTCTGTATTTCAATTCAGATTCCATGAGTTCCTCTTTCTTCAGATGCAGGCATAATACTACCATTCGAGTATAGTTTTTGCAAGTAAATTATTGTATAATGGTCCCGGACACATTGCCCGCAAGTGCGGAGAAAGGACAACGGCATGGATCGCAGCAGCGGGATCATCCTGCATATTACATCTTTGGAAACGCCTTACGGGATCGGCTCGATGGGCGAATGCGCCCACGCGTTTGCCGATTTTCTGAAGCGCGCTCGGCAAAGCTACTGGCAGGTGCTGCCTCTGGGACCGACGGGATACGGCGATTCTCCCTATCAGTCTTTTTCCTCTTTTGCAGGAAATCCTCTGCTGATCGATCTGGATCTGCTGGCAGAGGAAGAACTTCTGACGAAAGAGGATCTTTCCACGATCGTTCCGCTTTCGGATCCGTCTTCGGTGAGATACGAAGCTGTGCAGGCTGACCGAAAACGACTGTTGCGCGCTGCGTTCCGGCGCTGCGGTGAATCGGAGCGACAGGCTGTTCGATCTTTTGTCGAGGAAAACGGTGAATGGTTGTCCGACTATGCGTTGTTCATGGCGCTCAAAGAGCGGTTTCACGGCGCTTCCTGGCAGGATTGGCCCGAAGATCTCCGGCGCCGCCGGCCCGGGGTGCTGGAGCAGTATCGCAGAGAGCTGAAGGAAGACGTTGCGTATCACTGCTTTGTTCAGCAACGGTTTTCTGTGCAATGGAACGCACTGCATTCTCATGCTCAAGATTTGGGGATACAGATCATCGGCGATCTGCCAATCTATGTCGCGGAAGATTCGGCGGATGTCTGGTCGCATCCAGAGCTGTTTGATTTGGACGAAGATCTGCGCATGTGCCACGTTGCAGGCGTTCCGCCGGACTATTTTTCTCCCGACGGGCAGCTTTGGGGCAATCCGCTCTATCGTTGGGCTGCACACAAAGCCACCGGCTACGCCTGGTGGCTGCGGCGCATCGGCGCCCTGGGGCGATGGGTCGACGTTGTTCGAATCGACCACTTCAGAGGCTTTCGCGATTATTGGAGCGTACCGGTGGGTTCGCCGACAGCCCGAAAGGGGCGGTGGCGCCGCGGCCCCGGACTTGATTTGATTCGGAAGATACAAAATGCGTACCCGGATCTGCCGATCATCGCGGAAGATCTGGGGCTTCTGTCCGGAAGCGCAATGGATTTTGTTCGGGACAGCGGATATCCGGGTATGAAAGTACTGCAATTTTCTTTCGACGCTTCCCGACCGGGGCGGGGGTCCCCTCACACGTTTTCCGAGAACAGCGTGTGTTACACGGGGACTCACGACAATACCACCCTGGCGGGATGGTTCGACGAAGGCATGGAAGCGGATGTGAAACTGGCGAAGCGATATTGGGGGCTCAACGAAGCAGAAGGCATGGTGCGGGGGATGATTCGCGGCGGAATGGCTTGCCCGTCAAATCTGTTTATGGCCCCCATGCAGGATTGGCTGGGATTGGATGCCCAAGCCAGAATGAACACGCCGGGAACGATCGGACTCAACTGGCGCTGGCGGATGCGCCCGGAGGATCGTACCCCACGACTGGCATCGGAGATCGCTTCGATCACCGGAATTTTCGGCAGAAGTAGGAAGAGGAGAAAATATGGAAAGGTTTGATTTTGACACACCTGTCAACAGAAAAGGAACGCTGTCGTACAAATGGGACAGTCAAGCCCGGAATCTGGGCGAATCCGATGTGCTGCCCATGTGGGTGGCGGACATGGATTTCCGCTGTCCGCAGCCGATGCTGGATGCTCTGCAGGAACGCATCGAACACGGCGTGCTCGGATACACGAAGCGGGGAGATCGCTACTATGAAATCATGCAAAACTGGTTAAGCAGGCGTTTTGACTGGACCGTGGACACTCAATGGCTGTGCTACTGCCCGCCGGGGGTCATTCCCGCCGTTACCATCCTTTTGGATATTCTCACGAAACCGGGAGATCCGGTGTTGATGCATATGCCCAATTACGACGCGTTATATGGCGCTGTCAAGGAGATGGGTCGTTCTCTGATCCGTTGTCCGCTCCTCGAGGACGAAGACGGGTTTCGCATCGACTTCGACCTCTTTGAAAAACTGCTGCGGGAATATAAAATCAAAGTGATGCTGTTCTGCTCTCCCCACAATCCCTCCGGCCGGGTATGGACCGGGGAAGAACTGGAACAAACGGGGGCGTTGTGCGCCCGATACGGCGTCACCGTCATTTCCGACGAAGTCCACTGCGATCTGGTGTACAAACCCCACATCCACACCCCTTTCGGCAAGATCAAAAGCATGGAGCAAAACAGCGTCACGCTCATGTCGCCCAACAAGACGTTCAATGTGGGCGGCTTAATGACAGCTTCCGTGATCATTCCCGATCCGGCGCTGATGGCGCGCTATCGGAAAGTGCTGGGGACTTGGGCTATGAATCTGGATACCACTTTCGGCACCATCGCCGTCGAAACGCTGTATCGCGATCCGGACTGTGAAGCCTGGCTCGATGCGGTGGTGGAGTATCTCCGGAAAAATGCGGAATACGCAACCGAATGGATCAACACACGGATCCCTGGGGTTCGGACCCGTTGTCCGGAGGGAACATATCTGTTGTGGCTGGATTTTGCGGACACCGGTCTGCAGGGACCGGAACTGTACGAATTTCTGATCCGGAAAGCCCATTTGGACCTGTCGGAAGGATCAGAATTCGATCCGGAGGACCGGACGCACATGCGCATGAATCTGGCTTGTCCCCGCGCAACGCTCCGGGAGGCCCTGGGACGTTTGGAAGCAGCTGTGAACAGCCGTACTGCAAAGTAGAAAGGAAAGGAGGGTGGCTTGGCTTCCCCCATCTATACGCACGACACGATCTACATACCCCCCCGAGAAGAAGACAGCGCGCCTCTGGAAGTGGTCTTGGGCTGCAGCTGGGGACGATGCACCTTCTGTGATTTTGCCCGGGATCCTTTTCGGATCCTTCCCGGGGAGAAAATCCTGGAGAACATCGAAGGACTGGCCTGCATGTTTCCGGAGAAGGAACGGGTGTTTTTTCTGGGAGAAAACGCTTTTGTTCTTGGGGCGGATACGATACTGGAGCTCTTTGCACAGATCCGGGAGAAAATGCCCAAGGTCACCACATTCGCCATGTATGCCCGTGCCGACGACGTTTTGGATAAGACTGCGGAAGAATTGAAAGCGCTCAGTGCGGCGGGACTGGATGCGCTGCATATCGGTGTGGAATCGGGCTCGGATCCCATTCTGTCAGAACGACGGAAAGGGCTCACGGCCCAGCAGATGCTGGAAGCGTTCCGGATGCTGGAGATCGCCGGGATCGGCTATCATCTCACCGTGGTGCTGGGATTGGGCGGCAGAGACTATTCACGTCTTCATGCCATCGAAACAGCCCGCCTGCTCAACAAGACCCATCCCGAAAGCATCTGGTGCCTAAAACTGACGCTTTTCGAGGGAACGCCCCTTTACGGGGAGTGGACACGGGGGACCTTTCACCTTATGGATCCCGTGGAGGTATTGGCGGAACTAAAACTTCTGCTTCAGAATTTAACGGTGACCGACTGCATCTTTGAGGATACGACCGTGTTGGACAGCCTGACACTGCAAGGGCGTTTGCCGGAGCAGAAGGATCTGCTCCTTCGCGCCGTCGACCGGCTGTTGGCGGCAAATACCGTTCAGTGATTTTTTCACCGACCGCCGCCCGACGGTATGATATGATACACGAAAGAACCCGTATAAGGAGGGTCCCCCATGAAACAAAAGACTGTTCAAATCGTATTGCCCGCCATCGGCGCCAGTTCCAACCGGGGAGCGATGGGCTGGTGCAATATCAGTATCGTACGCGCCCCGGGCAGGACCATCCTGTTCGACACCGGATCCAACGATGACAGAGCGGAGCTTTGTGCGGAGCTGGAACGGATGGAGATCGGCATCGACGAGATCGACACGGTCTTCCTTTCGCACCTGCACTACGATCACTGCTGCAATATCGAGGTTTTTGAACATGCGGACATCTTCGTGTCGGCCCGGGAGCTGGAGTATGTGATTTCCGGGGAATTCAAAAAATACAACGATCCCTATATTCCATACGGGATGATCAAATATTATGAAGACCGCTTTCGGACGTTTCGGGACGGGGAATCTCTTGCAGAAGGACTCCGAACGGTCTGGCTGCCGGGACACACGCCCGGGATATCCGGCCTCATCCTGGAAGAAGAAAGGGTGATTCTGACGGGGGATGCGGTCAAAAATGCTTACGACTATACCCACGGGATCCCACCCTATGCGATTTACGATGGACCGATCGGGCTGGAGAGCTACACAAAGATCCCCGCTGCGGCCGATGTGATCGTTCCGGGTCACGGGCGGCCTTTTACCGTGGAAAAAGGAAAAATCACATATATCGGAGAGCAAAAGCCGGTGGATATAATGATTTATCCCAATCAGGAACACCTGGACGCTTTGGAAGAACGAGCCTATCAGAGGATCATCCTGTAATTGACAGCATTTGCTTGCCAGGGCAGTAGTTGTGTGATAAACTATAGACTCGCATTTGGCAAAGTAGGAGGAAAAATTCATGACACCAGTTTTGGTTCGCAAAGAAAACAACGAAGCCACATTTACGATGACTTTCACCGCAGAAGATTTCGAAGAAGCGCTGCAGAAAGCTTACAAAGAGCAGCGGAACAAGTTTACGGTAGATGGATTCCGGAAGGGGAAAGCGCCCCGCAGGATCATCGAAGCGAAGTATGGAGAAGACGTCTTTTTCGAAGACGCGCTGGACGAATTGTTCCGCAAAGGATATCCGGAAGCGATCAATACCCTGGGGCTCAAACCCGTGGACAGACCCAATTTGGATTTCGGCGAAGAGAAAGTGGCAACAGGACAGGATTTCACCGTTACGATCACCGTCACGGTGACACCCGAAATCGAAATGAAGGAATATAAAGGGATCCAGGCAGAGAAAGTGCAACGTCAGGTCAAGGACGAAGACATCGACCGGGAATTGGAATCCCTGCAAAAGAGAAATGCCAGATTGGTGGTTGCCGACCGCAAAGCCAAAGACGGAGATACCCTCAGTCTGGACTATTCGGGATTTGTGGGCGAAGAGCAGTTTGAGGGCGGCACAGCGGAAAATCAAACGCTGGTCTTGGGATCCGGCAACTTCATCCCGGGTTTCGAAGAACAGTTGATCGGTACCGGCGCAGGCGATGAAGTCGAAGTGCGTGTCACCTTCCCGGAAGAATATCATGCGGACGATCTGGCGGGCAAAGAAGCAATCTTCAAATGCAAGGTCCACGATGTGAAAGAGCAGGAAATGCCCGAGCTGGACGATGAATTCGCCAAAGACGTAAGCGAATTCGACACCTTACAGGAGTTTCGGGACGATCTCCGGGCGAAACTGGAGAAACATGCCCTGGAAGCTTCGGAATTCGAGACGAAAAATGCAGTGATGGAGAAAGTGTACGAAGCCAATCCCATCGACGTTCCGGCGGTCATGATCGCGGATCAGGCGGATCAGATGCTGCAGGAATTCTCCCAGCAGCTGTCCCAACAGGGGATGAATCTGGAAATGTATTGCCAGTATCTGCAGAAAACCGAAGAGGACCTTCGCAAAGAGCTCGAGCCGGATGCGGAAAAACGCGTCAAATCCCGCCTCATCATCGAAGCGGTAGCAGATGCGGAGGACATCCAGGCCGCACCGGAAGACATCGAAAACGAGATGAGCGCGATGGCGAAACAATACAATATGGAAGTCGATAAGCTGAAAAGCCTGTTCGGCCCCGAAAACATGCAGTATCTGATCCAGGATATCCGCATGCGCAAGGCCATCGACTTCATATACAGCCAGGCAGAGATCACGGATGCGGATCCTGCCCCACAGGAAGATAAGAAAGAATAACATTCAGAAGACAGACAATACGCTGTCACAATCAGGGGGTAACGATGAGCTTAATACCAATGGTGGTGGAACAGACTTCGAGAGGAGAGCGTTCCTACGACATTTATTCCAGACTGCTGAAAGACCGGATCGTATTTATCGGAGAAGAGATCAACGACGATACCGCCAGTTTAGTCGTAGCGCAGCTGCTGTTCCTGGCATCGGAAGATCCGGAAAAAGACATCAATCTCTACATCAACAGTCCCGGCGGAGTGATCACTGCAGGGCTGGCCATCTACGATACGATGCAGTATATCCAGCCCGACGTTTCCACGATCTGCGTGGGTATGGCGGCTTCCATGGCGGCATTCCTGCTGGCAGCCGGAGAAAAAGGGAAGCGCTATGCGCTGCCCAACGCGGAAGTGATGATTCATCAGCCGCTTGGGGGCATGCGGGGACAAGCCGAAGATATGCGGATCCACACGGAGCACATCCTTCGGACAAGAGAAAAATTGAACCGTATTTTAGCGGATCGGACCGGACAGCCGCTGGAAAAGATCGCAGAGGACACCGACCGGGATAACTTTCTGGATGCGGAGCAAGCCGTTGCGTACGGGCTGATCGACAAAGTAATATCAAAGAGGTAGAAATGGGAAAATACGATAACAAAAAAGAACTGACCTGTTCCTTCTGCGGCAAGCCACAGAGTCAGGTCAGGCGTCTGATCGCAGGACCGGACGTCTATATCTGCGATGAATGTATCGGCTTATGCGGAGAGATCATCGACGAGGAATTCCAGACTCTGACGGAGTCGGCCAAATTGGACACGGAGAGCGGGCTGCCGAAACCCAAAGATATTTCGCAGACGCTGTCCGATTATGTGATCGATCAGGATAAAGCGAAAAAAGTTCTGGCTGTAGCGGTGTACAACCATTACAAGCGAATCAACAATCAGTCCAAATCCGTCAGCGCCAAGCATTCGGAGAAACACAGAGCAGAGGACCATGAAGCGATCGAAGACGTGGAGATCCAGAAGAGCAATATCGTCATGATCGGACCGACCGGTTCGGGCAAGACGCTGCTGGCTCAGACGCTGGCGAAAATTCTTGACGTGCCCTTTGCCATCGCCGATGCAACAGCGCTCACCGAAGCAGGCTATGTGGGAGAGGATGTGGAAAACATCCTGCTCAAGCTGATCCAAGCGGCGGATTACGATATCGAAAAAGCCCAGCGCGGCATCATCTACGTGGATGAAATCGATAAGCTGGCACGCAAGACCGACAATCCTTCGATTACCCGGGATGTTTCCGGCGAAGGGGTCCAGCAGGCGCTGCTCAAAATTCTGGAGGGAACCGTGGCCAATGTTCCGCCTCAGGGCGGACGGAAGCATCCGCATCAAGACTTTCTGCAGTTTGACACCACGAATGTACTGTTTATTTGCGGGGGCGCTTTCGACGGACTCGACAAGATCATTCAGCGTCGGATCGGCGAGAAGACCATCGGATTCAATTCCCAGACCGTTCTCTCAAAAGAGAGCAGCCGGGAGCTGCTGGAGAAAGTCCAGGCTGAGGATCTGCTTCACTACGGATTGATTCCCGAATTTATCGGGCGACTGCCGGTGATCGTCACTTTGCAGGAACTGTCCGTGGATGCCCTGATCCGTATCATCAGCGAACCGAAGAATGCGATCCTCAAACAGTATAAAAAGCTGTTTGACATCGACGGTGTGGAGCTGGAGGTGGAGCCGGCCGCCGTGAAACGGGTAGCCGAAAAAGCCCAGGAGCGAAAGACCGGAGCAAGAGGACTTCGGAGCATTCTGGAGCAGGTTATGACGGATGTGATGTACGAGATCCCATCCAGAGAAGATATCCGAAAAGTGGTGGTCACGAAAAAGACCATCGACGGCGGAGAACCCACGCTGGTCCTCTCCGAAAAAGAAAAGAATAAAAAAGAAGAGGCAGATGCCTCCTGAATACCGAATCGGGGCGGCCATTGGCCGCCTCTGTTAAACAGAAAGGAGAACGGAAGAAATGGGTGAGCCGATCAAGACGTCCGAACGACCAGGACAGGAACAAAAGACATCAGAAATCATGCCATTGATCCCGCTCAGGGGATTGACGGTATTTCCGAACATGGTCCTCCATTTTGACATCGGAAGAGAAAAATCCATCCTGGCACTGGAGCGGGCCATGATGTTGAATCAATCCATATTTTTGACTGCCCAAAAGGATGCGGAGACCGACCTGCCTACAGCGGAGGATTTTTATCACGTAGGGACGGTAGCCCGAATCAAGCAGATGCTGAAATTGCCCGGAGACAACATCCGTGTGCTGGTGGACGGCCAGTACCGGGCACGAATGATCACTCTGGTTCAGGATACGCCGTATTTCCTCTGCGACACGGAGCGGATCCGCGAGGAAAGCGCTGCGGAAAAAACGCCGGATATCATTGCGCGCATGCGGACCGTGATCAATTTGTTTTCCGAGTATCTGAACCGTCATCCCAGACTGTCTGCGGAAGTCATCGCAGGGGTGGAGGCTGTGGAAGATCCCGGCAGACTGGCGGATATCATCGCCTCCAACATGGAACTGAAGACGGAAGAAAGTCAGAAGGTGCTGGAAGCGATCGCGCCTGCGGACCGGCTGAAACTGGTCATGGAATATCTGACGCGGGAGATCGAAATCCTGCGTCTGGAAGACAAGATCAGCACCAAAGTCAAGACTCAGATGAGCAAGTCCCAGAGAGAATACTATTTGAGAGAACAGCTGCGGGCGATCCAGGAAGAGTTGGGACAGGACGAGTCCGTGGATTCGGAGATCGAAAATTGGATGAAACAGCTCAAAAAGTTGAAGCTGTCTCCTGTCGTCACCCAGAAAGTAGAAAAAGAGATCGGAAGACTGTCTAAAATGGCCCCCAATATGCCGGAAGCCAGCGTCATCCGGTCCTACGTGGAATGGATTCTGGATCTTCCCTGGAACAAAGCCTCCAAAACGGATATCGATATCATTGAAGCCAATCGGATCCTGGAGAAGGACCACTACGGACTGGAAAAAGTGAAGGAGCGCATTCTGGAATATCTGGCGGTGCTGTCTCTGGTCAAAGCCCAAAAGGGTCCGATCCTCTGTCTTGTGGGTCCGCCGGGCGTGGGGAAAACGTCCATTGCCCGATCCATCGCACGGGCAATGGATCGGAAATTTGCACACATGTCCCTGGGCGGCGTGCGGGACGAAGCTGAAATCAGAGGTCATCGCCGAACGTACATCGGAGCGATTCCCGGACGGGTGATGAGTGCCGTGAAGGAATGCGGTACAAACAATCCGGTTTTTCTGTTTGACGAAGTCGATAAAATCGGAGCGGACTTCCGGGGAGACCCGGCATCGGCGCTGCTGGAAGTGCTGGATCCGGAGCAGAACAAAGAATTTGTGGATCACTATTTGGAAATTCCTTTCGATTTGAGCGGCGTGATGTTCATCACCACGGCCAACACGGTCGACACCATCCCAAGACCGCTGTTGGACCGGATGGAAGTCATCCATATTTCCGGCTATACGGAAGAGGAAAAAGTGCAGATCGCAAAGAAATATCTGATTCCCAAGCAGCTGAAAGCCCACGGACTCAGCCGGAAGCAGATTACGCTGTCCGACAGTGCGATCCATGGGATCATCAACAACTATACCCGGGAATCCGGTGTGCGAAATCTCGAAAAAGAGATCGCAAACCTCTGTCGAAAAGTTGCCCGCAAGGTCGTGGACGGCAGTCAGGACAAGAGTCGTGTGACGGGAAAGACGCTGGAAACGTATCTGGGGAAAAAGCGTTTTCGCTACGACAGAATGCAGGGTTCAGACGAAGTGGGTGTGACCACGGGTCTGGCCTGGACCGTCGTAGGGGGAGATACGCTGTTCATCGAGACGGCCGTGCTGCCCGGAACGGGCCAGCTTTCCCTCACCGGTCAGCTGGGCGACGTGATGCAGGAATCCGCAAAGGCAGCGATCAGCTATATTCGGGCGAAGAGCAGCCAATTGAAATTAGAGGGAAATTTCTACAAGGAAAAGGATATCCATATCCACATCCCCGAAGGTGCGACGCCCAAAGATGGCCCTTCGGCAGGCGTTACCATGTGTCTTTCCGTCATCTCTGCCCTGACCGGGCGTCCGGTCCGCAAAGAGGTCGCCATGACAGGGGAAATCACCCTGAGGGGCAAAATACTGCCTGTGGGCGGAATCAAAGAAAAAGTCCTGGCGGCGCACCGGGCAGGAATCAAAAAAGTGCTGCTTCCGGCGGACAACGTCCAGGACCTGGAAGAGTTGCCTGCTATCGTGAAAGACGAAGTGGAATTTGTTCTCATCAAAAAAGTCGATGACGCCATCAAGGAGGCCTTGCTGTGATCATCCGGACAGCAGAGTTGGAAGCGGTGGCAGTCCGGAAAAACCAGTATCCGCCGGCGGATCGGAAAGAGATCGCTTTTGCCGGCCGATCCAATGTGGGAAAATCTTCGCTGATCAATCTGCTGCTCAACCGAAAAAATCTGGCCAGAGTGAGCGGAAATCCGGGAAAGACCCGTACTTTGAATTTCTACAATATCAACGATGAATTCAGGATCGTGGATCTGCCGGGCTACGGCTACGCCAAGGTGTCCAGATCCGTCTCCGAGGACTGGGGGCCCATGATGGAAACCTACCTCTCGGAACGCGACAATCTGGTTCGGGTGATCCAGCTGGTGGACATTCGCCACAAACCTTCTCTCCAGGACTGTCAGATGTATGAATGGCTTCGCCATTTCGGATTGTCGGGAACGGTCATTGCAACGAAGGCGGACAAGGTATCGAAAAGTGAGCTGAACCGGAGTATCCACGTGATTTGCCGGGCGTTGGGTTTGAGCGATGAGGACGTGGTCTTGCCGGTGTCGGTGCTGAAGCGGACCGGTGTGGAGGCCGTTTTGGAAACACTGGATGCATTGCTTTTGATGGAATAAAATTGTACAATATAGGATAGGATAGGAAGGGAAAAAGAATGGGGTTCCTGAGTATATACATTTTAAAGAAAAGAATTTTTGCCATCAAACCGATGATGAAGGATCCCGCGGTCTCCGTCTGGAAAAAAGTCCTTATCGTGGCCGGGCTTGTTTATCTGTTTCTGCCTTTCGATCTGATTCCGCCCATCATTCCGGTGTTCGGGTTTTTCGATGATATGATTCTCTGGGGATTTATCATTTCCTATCTGAAAGATGAACTGGACCGCTATTGGGTCGATGATCGGGCCGGCGGGGCCCCCACCGATCAGTTTTCAGGAAAAAACATCGTGGATAACGTAGATTACACGGTAGAAGAAGAGACGTTCGAGGAAATCAAAGAATAGTGCGGAAACGCAGGCAACATCGTAAGCGCAAGGAGACGAAATGACAGCGGCACAAAGTAAAAGGAAGTACGATTTATCCGAGGTCCTCATCGACGAGGCGACCTTGAAGAAACGCGTCGAAGAGTTGGGAGAAGAGATCACGAGGGACTACAAGGGAAAATCCATCGTGCTCATCGGCATCCTGAAAGGATCGATTCCCTTTATTGCCGACCTGATGCGCAACATTCGGCTGGACGACTTGGAGGTGGATTATATTTCTGTTTCCAGTTACGGACGTTCCACGAAGAGCAGCGGCGTCGTTCGGATCCTGAAGGACTTGGATTCCGATATCAAAGGAAAAGACGTGATCATCGTGGAAGACATTATCGACACCGGGCTGACTCTGGCGTATTTGAAAGAATATTTTATGGGCAGGAATCCCGGCAGTTTGAAAATCTGCACACTTCTGGACAAGCCGTCCAGAAGGAAGGTGGATATCCGGGGAGATTACGTAGGATTCCGTGTAGAGGATCGATTCATTGTAGGCTACGGTTTGGATGTGGAACAGAGATTTCGCAATCTTCCCTTTATATCGTGGATCAAGGAAGAATAGAAGTTGCAGTTTGAAAAGAACAGAAGGAGAATAATTATGGGTTACATGGTTCCGGTAGGCGTATCCAACAAGCATATGCACTTGAGTCAAGCGGATTTGGAAGCACTCTTCGGTCCCGGTGCCGAACTGCATCCGGCAAAAGCCCTGAAACAACCGGGGCAGTATGCCGCCGAAGAAAAAGTGGACATCGTAGGGCCGAAGAGCACGTTGAAAGGTGTCCGTGTTCTGGGTCCGGTCCGTTCTCAGACTCAGGTGGAGCTGGCCTTTACCGATGCCAGAGCGCTGGGACTCGGCATTCCGGTCAAGGAAAGCGGAAAACTGGATAACACGCCGGGCGTCCTGCTGGTGGGCCCTGCCGGATCAGTGGAGATCCCGGCAGGCGCGATCGCCGCTTTGCGTCACGTGCATCTTTCTCCCGAACAGGCGAAGGAAGCCGGGGTGACCGACAAGCAGATGGTCAGTTTGAAAGTGCCGGGTGAAAGAGGATTGATCTTTGACAACGTGTTGGTCCGTTCAGGTCCGGGGCACGAAAAAGAAGTGCATTTGGATACCGACGAAGCCAATGCCGCAGGGCTGAACAATGGTATGGAAGTAGAGATTTTGGTGTAGGTCATGAAGCATCTGGCATCCATCATCGATCATACGCTATTGGCCCCCCAGGCCGGCAGCGAAGATGTGATTCGGCTCTGTCGGGAAGCGGTGGAGTATGGTTTTTATGCAGTTTGCGTCAATTCCCGCTTTGTTCCTCTTGCCCGAAAGCAACTGGAGAACAGCGATGTGAAAATCGCCTCTGTCATCGGATTTCCTCTCGGTGCCTGCGCAACGGAGGCAAAGGTGTGCGAAACGACCTATGCCTGCCGGGAAGGCGCTCATGAGATCGATATGGTCCTGAGCGTCGGAGCGCTGAAGGAAGGCGATGATGACCAGGTGCAGCGAGACATTTGTGCGGTTGTGGATGCGGCGGAGACTTTCGGCGCCATCGTAAAAGTCATTTTGGAAACCTGTCTTCTGACCGACGAGGAAATCGTTCGCGCCTGCAGGTTGTCCGAAGAGGCGGGCGCCGCTTTTGTGAAGACGTCTACCGGGTTTTCAGCCGGCGGAGCAACGGTGCATCACGTAGCGCTGATGCGAAAATCCGTGGGACCCGGCGTCCGGGTCAAAGCTTCCGGCGGCATCCGGGACCGGAAGACGGCCGAAGAGATGATCGCCGCCGGCGCGGATCGGATCGGCGCTTCGGCAGGCATTGCGATTTGCGGGGAGGAGCGTTCGAAATGAGTGACATCCTTGTCTTGACCGGCAGTCCGAGAAAAAACGGAAACACCCGGATGCTTGCGGATGCTTTTGTAGACGGGGCCGCGGAAGGGGGCCTGGATGTCCGGGTCATCCATGTGGCGGGCCTGAACATCGCGCCCTGCCAAGGCTGCGGATATTGTCAGGAGCACGAAGGCGTCTGCATCCAGAAGGATGACATGGCCCGGATCATGCCCCACCTCTATTCCGCCAGGACCATCGTATTCGCCACACCGGTCTACTACTTCGCCATGAGCGCTCAGCTGAAAACGGCGCTGGACCGCATGTACGCCACTCTGGCCAAACCGCCCACGATCGATTCCTGCATTCTTCTTGCTGTTTACGGGGACACGGATACGACAGTGCCCGAGGCGCTGATTCATAATTACAAGGTATTCACGGGATACAGCGGCTGGAAAGATCTGGGAATCGTTACCGCCGCAGGCGTCAACGACGCAGGAGAAATTGCCGGCCACCCGGCCCTTGAAGAGGCCCGGGAGCTGGGAAAGAGTCTAGTATCCCTCTTTCGCAAGTCTTGAATAGAGAGGATAGACGACGACGGTATAGACCAGAGTCATGATCACCGCAAAAGGAGCCCGCACGACGAACAGGGCCCAGTATTTGTCCGGCGAAAAAGGCGCCATGTACAACAAAACGATCCACAGCGTGTTCAGCAGCGCAGAAGTGACCAGCTGTGTCAGAAGTATGGATAAAAAGAGCATGGCCTTTCCGGGGCTCTGTTCTTTTTTACTCATCCGCTTCATCAATATCACAGGCAGAAAACCGGTCAGGAAAGCGGACAGCGTAAAGCCCGGGAAATAAGGGCCTGCGGGAAACAACGTAGCGCCGACCAGATCGGCCGCAAGGCCGGTCAATCCTCCTGCGGGTCCGCCCATCAGGAGTCCGGCCAGAATCACCGGAACTTCCCCGAATCCCACCCGCATGGATTGGACGCCCAGGAACGGAACATAAAATGAAAGGAACCGTGTAAGCACCAGACTGACGGTCGCCAACAAGGCCATACCGGTGAGCAGAGATGTTCGATTACGCTGATGCATGGGGATGTACCTCCGAAATTCCCGCGGGATCGTTGGCACCATTATACAAAAATCGCCTACAAAATGCGAGCCATGCCGAAAAATAATGAATCCGTGCAACTGCAAAAAGAATAAAAAAACATCGAAAAAGCGGTTGACAAACAGAGAGCGGCGTCCTATAATAAAAACGTTCCGCTCAAAAGCGGATCCGCTCTGAGAAAGAGCAGAGAACCTTGAAAACATCATAGTGTAGAAATTGAGTCAAAGAGGATTTTAAGTAATCTTCGGAGACTTGTACAAAC